>JAAUTF010000322.1 GCA_012031775.1 Candidatus Altimarinota bacterium
ACGGTTACGGTCTCGGAGACGCGAGGCCGCAAACAGCCCCTGCGGCGAAATACTGCCGCCGCCGGAGACGATGCTCCAGTTGACGTCCGGCGCATTTGCGGTAATCATCACCCGCTCACCAAAGGCCACAGTGCTCAGCGCCGGGCTGATCGTCAGTGTGGCGGCTTGAACGTTTTGAACCGGGAACGAACGTGGGGCAAAACAAGCGAGGGCGGCGAACAGAACGATGAGCAAAGCATACAAACGCGGGCGAGGGCCAGCCATAACGATGATGTACTCCTGTGATGCGTAGCGGTAGTGACACGGCAGTGTACCGCTACGACACAGCCTGCGACAATCACCCGCCGGTACCGGCCTGGGTTGATCGCAGAAGCCCTGGGCGTGGTCGCCGCCTAGACCGGAATACTACATAAGGTTTCGCCAGCATCACGGCGTACGTCGCGGAATTTATTATCCTCTAGCGCCGTACCAGCGGCAAGTACAGCTGCTGATCGAGATCGACCTGCAAGAAGATGGCGAAGTCGGTGAAGTGGTCGGCGACGACGATGATCTGATTGTTTGCTGCATCCACCTTGCAGCCCGCGCAAGGCAACATACCAACCCACTTTGCCCCCTCCCAATACGCCAACTGGAGTTTGCTCGGCGCGCTCACGTGCGCCGGGTCGTAGGGCACCCGTAGGGTATACGCTTTGCCGAAGCTCGTCACTGGCTGGCCCGCCGCATTGGTCGCGGTGAAACGAAAGGCCCCCAGCGTGATGGTGTTCTGCGGCACACTAACGGCCGGGCGACCCTGCGACACAAAGCGGATCGTGGTGTCGCTCGCTACCGCGCCCGCCGGGAAAGTGATCTGCACGCCATCGTCGCTGCGGAAGCTCCCACCGGCAGCCGCTGTGATTATCGCCAGCTGCGCTGCGCCGTCCCAACGGGTAAAACCGCTTGCCGTTTTACCGCCAGCTTTGCCAAAGTCGCCGCCAACATAGAGCCCGTCGCCCGTCACTTCAAGGCCATAGACCACCGTGTACGTTCCTTCGCTCACCCCGCTGCCGAGCGCGCTCCAGGCACCTGTATCGACATTGTAGGCCGCAATACGGCTCGCTGCGCCACCACCGGTCGCCGTGAAATCGCCGCCAACGTAGAGCGTGTTGCCTGCAAGCGCCAGATCTTTCACCTCGGGGCGCTGCAGAGCGCGCAGCTCGACCCGCCGCTCACGCCCCGCCGACAGCGGCCCAGGCGTCGTTGGCCGGGTTGAAGATGGCGAGCGCGCTAGCGTTGGCGCTACCGGCCGCAGTGAAGTTGCCACCGACCACAAGCAAGTCGCCGACCGGCGCGAAGGCCTGCACTGGGCGCCCGAAGATCGTGTTGCCGCTTACACCCGGCGCGTTCTGCGCACCGGCCAGAAAATAATCGCCGCTCACCGCGTCCCAAATGAGCATATGATTCGCCAGGATGTAGCTGCTCAGCGCACAGCGGTCACCGCCGGTGTAGACGAGGCGAAAGTCGCCGCCGATGTAGAGCCGGTTGCCGATTACGGTCAGCGCATAGACGCTCGTGCCCTGCTCGGAGCAGGTGTCGAAGACCTGGTAGATCTGCACAGCGGCGTTCGGTGCGCCCCACTGCGTGCCATCCCAAAAGGCGATATCTTTCACCGGCTGGCCGCCCGCGTTCTCCAAACGCCCGCCGACATAGAGCCGCCCGTGGCCGACGGCAAACGCCATCACGTCGCCTTGCACACCGCTGCCCACGCTCGACCACTGTTTGGTCGTTGGGTTCCATTTAGCAATACCGTTGCTCGTCGCGCCGCCCGCTGTGGCAAAGGCACCGCCCACGTAGAGCTCGCCGTTGTAGAAGGTCAGTGCGTTCACTTGCGGCCCACCCAGATCGCCCTCGCCGGTTATGCCTGCGCCGAGCGCCTGCCAGCTTTTGCCATCCCACAGCGCGACGTTGTTCACCACGACGCCGCCCGCCGCATTGAAGCGGCCACCAGCGTAGAGACGCCCGTCTTCATCCGCGACCATAGCGTTGACATGGCCGACAACAGTGCCGAATATCCCGGTGACGCCGCGCCCGATCGTCTCCCACCCGGTACCGGTGTACAGCGCGATGTTGTTCGCCAGCAGGTCGCCGAGCGCGCTGAACTCGCCGACGACGATGAAGCCACCGCCGGGACGCGCACTAATATTGCTCACTTCCGCGAACTCACCAAGCGTAGCACCCGGCACCGCCGACCAGTCGTTGTTGCTCCAGCGCGCGAAACTGTAGATCTGCTGAGCGCCCGCGAAATCGAACGTGCCGCCCGCGTAGAGCACGCCCTGGCTGACGAACAGCGCCTTGATATCCTCGCCAAAATCGTTGCTCAGGCCGTCGCCGAGCGCCGACCAAACTGTGCCGTTCCAGAGCGCAACGTTGTTGGCCGACACAGCGCCCGCCTGTGGGAAGAAGCCACCCACATAGACCTTGCTGCCATCGACGGCGATCTCTGTTACCAGCGCATCGTCGTCATCGTCGAATTCACCGACGCCAGCACCCAGCGCCGACCAAACTGTGCCGTTCCAAACTGCAACGTTGGCCGCTGCCTGCTCAATACTGCCCGCTACCGCAAAGCCGCCGCCGACATAAAGCCTGTCGCCGCTCAAAGCCAGCGTATTGACCTGGCCGCCATAGATACCGCTGTCGTCCCAGCTTTTGTCGCCGACGCCAGCGCCGAGCGCGCTCCACTTCTTGCCGTCCCAGTGAGCAATATTATGCGCAGCAACACCATCGATTTTGGTAAATTCGCCCCCGACATACAGGTCGGCGCCGCTGGCGGCCAACGCATAGATAGAGCCGGTGTTAAACTCGTTTTCCGGCCCGGCCCCCGCGCCAACACGCGACCATTTGCCCGCGCTCCATTTGGCCAGGCCTTTCACACTTACACCACCAGCACGGGTGATAAAATTACCGGCAACATAGAGCGTATTGCCCACCGTCGTCATCGTATTCATGCCGCTGTCGAGACCACCGTTAAGCGAGAACCATTGCTCGCCGTTCCAGCCAAGAACACGCTCCTCGAAGTCACCGCCGATATAGATTGTGCCATCGGCGGTTGCGGCAACCATTTCGATCGCGCTGTAAGGAACGCCTGGAATGCCGAAACGGCCATTCCACTGCTCATCGCCAGCAACTTGCAGCGAAGTTAGCGGCACATGAGCAGCGTCCGCCCGCTCGCTGCCACTTGGTTGAGCCGATGCGGCCGCTGTTTCAGCTCCAAACAATACTGGCGAAATACCCGCGCCCACCGGCGTCCCCACAGTATGCTGTGCGCGCAGTAGCCCGGATGGCACCAGCAACAGCGCAAGAAACGAACAAAGCAGAACGAACGGAACCAGTGATGTACGAACTCTCATCAGTCATATCTCCAATCGAGCTATATCAGCAAGACCAGTAACGACTATCTGAGTGTACGCCGCAGGTCGCGCGCGCTATTCTACAGAAAGCACCACAAAAAACACTACCAGCGAAGAGTTGCCGCATCTGCCGCTTTCTGGCACAATGCGCCTATGTTAGGAGTGAAGAGTCAGGGGTGAGGGGGTTCAGGGGTTGGGATTTGTGCCTTTTCATTCGAGTATGTAACCCGCTTATGAACGTTGAGCATTCCATCGGGTAGCGCGCTTCAGCGGGCTTGGTTATCCTAGCCCGGGGCTTCAGCGCTTGGGAGTGCGGCGCATCAACAGTTCCATAGTATACCTGGTATTTCTGAGAGAACTATATGGCAATTAGCACCGAGAGCTTTGGCCGCACCGCCGACGGACGACCGGTAGAGCGCTATCGCCTTACGAATCGCAACGGCTTGCAAGCGGCGGTTATCACTTACGGCGGCATTATCACCGAGTTGCACGCCCCCGATCGCCAGGGCGACAGCGGCGATATCGTACTTGGTTTCGATAGCCTCGCGCCCTACCTTGGTCGCCATCCCTATTTTGGCGCGCTGATCGGGCGCTTCGCCAACCGTATCGCGGGCGGGCGCTTCACGCTCGATGGCATCACATATACGCTTGGCACTAATCAGCCGCCTAATCATCTGCACGGCGGTTTCCACGGCTTCGACAAGCTGCTCTGGCAGGCAACAGTGCGCGACGACGGCGACGAGCCTGCGCTTGCGCTGCGCTACCATAGCCCCGACGGTCAAGAGGGCTACCCAGGCACGGTGGAGGTGCTGGTCGTTTATACGCTAACCGCGCAGAACGAACTGCGCATTGTGTACGAGGCAACCACGGATCGAGCCACGATCGTGAATCTGACGCAGCACTCGTATTTCAATTTGGCGGGCCACGGTGATATCCTCGGCCATCAGGTGCAGATCTTCGCCGATACGTATCTGCCCGTAGACGACACGCTCATTCCGCTTGGCGCAGCGGCTGCAGTCGCGGGGAACGCCTTCGATCTGCGCCAGCCGCAGTTGCTCGCCACTAGCGTCGCACGGCCCGAACTGGCGGCTTACGGCGGCTACGACCACTGTTTTGTGCTGAACGGAGCAGGCATAAAACACGCGGCGCATATCGCAGAGGCAAGCAGCGGGCGCACGCTCGATGTCTACACCACCGAACCGGGTCTGCAGCTCTTCACCGGCCAGGGCATCGAGCAGCTCCACCTGCCGACCGCTAAAAGGCGGCCTGGCATCGAACGCTACGCCGGGCTTTGTCTCGAAGCGCAGCGCTTCCCTGATGCTCCTAATCGACCAGACTACCCCTCAACCGTGTTGCGACCTGGCGACATCTATCGCCAAACGACGATCTATCGTTTTGGAGTGCAATAAGCTTGTAGAACGCACTCAGCCGTACTTAGGCAGATCCAGGCGATGTATACGGTCGTCAGCGTCATGTCGATCGCAGCCCGAAGCATCAGGCGCAATCTGCAATCGCGCTAGATACCAGCAAGGAGCTAGAGAGTGACCATTCAGTTGAGTTGGCGCACCTGGTGTATGCTCGTGGCCCTGGGGGTTGCTATCTATGTGGCGATCGCGTTCCTGCCGCTGATCGGCAGCGTGCTGGTGCTCTTGTTCCTCACTGGCTTGCTGGCGATGCTGATCTACCCGCTGGCGCGGCGCTCGAAGGGCGCGGCATCAGGCGCGATATCACCGTTCCCGGCGTCTTGGTGCTCGTCGCGCTGATTTTGTTAACCCTGGTTGTGCAGATCTTACCGCTGCTCACCACCGCACTCAGCGCATTGGCGAATCAGATCGGTCAGCTCGCGCCGATCTCGGGGAGCGCCTTGCGGAATTGGTGAATGCCCTGGCCTCGCATCGATCGCGCAGCAGTTCGGCCAGCAGCTTGTTGATGTGCTGCGCAACGGTGCTGGCATTATCGGCGGCCTCGTCGGATCGCTCGGCGCGGCGTTCTTTTTCCTCTTTGTGATGATCGTGCTCGTCTTCACCTTGATCGTCAACAAGCAAGCCCCAGCAACCCTGTTGCGCCTGGTGCCGGAGCAGCTGCGCGACGAGACAACCTACCTTATCGAGCGCGTTAGCGAGGGCCTGGCGCGTTGGTTCATCGCCCAGAGCGCGATCAGCCTCTACTACATTGTCTGCTACGGCGTGATCGGTCTGATCCTCGGCATCCCGTATGCGATCCCGATCGCTATCCTCTCCGGCCTGCTCGAATTCATCCCGTATCTCGGCGGTATCGTCGGCCTGACGCTGTCGATCATCGCTGCCTCGACGGTCGGCCCTTCGACGGTGATCTGGCTGATTGTGCTCGAGATGATCGTCGGTAGCGTTTGCGTCTATTTTATCGCGCCCTACGCTTTTTCACGCGCCATCGAGATCCCGGCGGCGGCGGTGCTCTTCGGCCTCTTCGTCGGTGGCCAGTTCGGCGGCTTTCTCGCCGCCTTGCTGACGGTGCCGGTGATAACTGTCATCACCATCCTCATCCGTGAAGTCAACACATTGCGCCAGCGCGATAGAGAACAAACACAGCTCTCACACGTAGAAATCGTGACGCCAGCGCCACGGTAAGCTACCCAAACAAGGTTGAGAAAACTGGTTGTTGCCCGTGGTAGTGGTTTACCGCCGCCACGGGCAACAACCTGCTCTGTTCTACAATCACCTTAAAGCGTGATCACCTGGTCGGGCATGTTGCCCGCCAACGCCGCGTAAAGGTCGGGAAAGCATCCCACAGTTACGCCCGCCACGGTGCCGCTCGGCGTCGCATTGCCCGCTTCGCCCGTTGCTAGTTGCCGCTCCAGCGCGCACTGGTCGCACATCATCAGCAACATTCCCTGCGCGGCGGCTACCTTCCCCAGCCGCTCGCCGAGCGGGTCGCCCGCCCGCAACACATATGTGTTGTCGTCGAAGAAGAACATGCCTACCACCTCAACTCCGTGCCGACCTTCCTCAAGCTGTGGCAAAATCATCTTGCCGAGCTTGTAGCTTGCTGTATGCCCCGATGTGCTGAAAACGTAGGCGACTTTCATCCGTTTACTCCTTTTCCTGGTGCGGTAACGCAGACGCTGGCATCCTATCCGCCTGCGCTTCGCTTGTCAATCGTAAGTGGCGATCATAAGGTTATTACTAATTTCTTTATAAATAATGGCAATTTTCACCAAAACTATTGACATTTTTGAAATCGATGTTATTATTGCCTTGTAGATAGCAATTATCTCCATATTTGAAGTAATTATTACCAGAAAGGAACGTCATGATCATCATAGACCAGGACGAGCACCTGCTGGGAGCAGCGGAACGCCAGGAGCACGGTTTTGGCTTTGAGGAAGGAGCACGGCATGCATCGTCTCATCACACGTGACCCGGTAAGCGGCGGGGAGCTGATC
>JAAUTF010000323.1 GCA_012031775.1 Candidatus Altimarinota bacterium
CGTCGGAATGGCCTCCGGCACCGCCGACGTCGGAATGGCCTCCGGCACCGTCGGCGTCGGAATGGCCTCCGGCACCGTCGGCGTCGGAATGGCCTCCGGCACCGTCGGCGTCGGGGTACGCGGTGCAGTCGGCGCAATCGGCGGTGGTGCGTTCGGTATTGGCGGTAAAGGGCTGGGCGCACGCGCGGCGCGTTGACAGCGATCATGGCTGTGAGGAGCGCGCGCTGCGCCGCGTCCTCAACGCTAGCGAGCGCACTGTTCAGTCGCTCGGCATTCAAAGCGATGGCCGCAGCATAGCGCTGCTCAAGCGCCATGCGTCGCTCAGGGGATGCCTGTGCGCTATGCGCGCGCGCGATCTCATACGCCCGCGCAAGCTCGACATCAAGCGCTGGTATTGGCCGCCCGCGCTCGATCAGCGACAGCGTCTCTTCGACCCTACGCTCAGCCTGAGAAAGCGCCAACTCCGCCGTGCGCGCTGAGTCACCTGCCAACGCCAGTTGGAACTGCTCGCTAGCGCGCTTAACGGGGTAAAGTCCATCGCCCGGCAGGCTGTGCTGGGCCAGGGCAACATTACCACCCAGGAACAGCGCAAGCATCAGCAGCGCGGCGCGCAAGGCAAAGCGGGCAGGCCAGCGCAGGCCTGCCTGTGCTGCAGAACGTAGCTCAAAAGCTGTGCGGGCGCGGCGCGCGCCCGCGCCCGCCCATCCGCAGAGAGCGGTGGTACGCTCATCTGCCCCATACTCGCTGCCGCCTCAAGCAAAGGCAGCAAGTCGGCAGCTTCTCGCGACACACTCTCGGCCACCAAGCCTAGCTCTTCGCCCGCTCGCAATCGTCGCAGGCAGGTGTCCAGCAAGTCGCTGCGTTGCTGTTCGTTCATGACACCCCCCGCTTGCGCTCAATACCGAGCAATCGCGCAAGTGAGCCCAGCGCGCGATGCTGCATCACTTTTACGGCCCCCTCGCTGCGCCCCGTCAGCGCAGCCACCTCGGCATTGCTGCGGTCTTCAAAAAAACGCAGCAGCAGCACCTCGCGCTGTTCAGACGTTAGCTGCGCAAAGGCAGCCCGCAGTTCGCGCTGCTCGTCGTCGGCGATCACAATATCGTCGGGTGCCCGCTCGCGTGAAGAGATCGTCTCTAGCAGCGGTACATCGCCGCGCCGCCGCCGAAAGGCATCAACCGTCAGATTACGTGCAATGCGGTACAGCCACGCCGCAAAGGCGGCCTCGGCGTTGCCCTCCGGCAGCCGCAATTGCGGCAGATGCTCGACCACCCGCACCCAGAGATCGCCGAGCAATTCCTCGGCCAACGCCGCATCGCCGCAACGGCTGTAGAGAAAGCGGTACAGCGCATCGGTGAAACGATCGTAGATCGCGTCGAACGCGCTTCGGTCGCCCGCCTGCGCTCGTTTGACCAGCAGTGCAAGATCGTTTTGTGATACACTCACACAGACCTCAGATGTTTTGCCGTGCTTCTACGTTTCAAACGCGCATTTCCGCAGAAGGTTACTGCCTGCCGTGAGAGTTCGAGGTGCAGGAGGAGACAAGTGCTCTGTGCTCCCTGACTCCTCAAAATCACGGTATACTATACTATGTCTAGCTTATGGCGAAATCCTCATCAGCGCGATGTTGCGGCAATTACGCGGCGCATCGCTTTTCTCGACTCGTGGCTACAGCAAACGGTCGCGGGCAGCGGAACAGCAGCGGCGATCGGCGGTTTGGGCCAGGCACTTGTTGAGCAGGGCCACCGCGTGAGCCGAATCGCCCCGCACTTCCAGCGACCGCGCGATCTCACGGCCCGCCGCTTGCTGTTTAATGTGCAGCTCCCGGCGCTGCTCGCATCGCTCGACTACGACCTGCTGGTTGGCTTCGATATCGACGGCTTCTTGCTCTCGCTGCTCGGCAGCCGCAAGCCGTATGTATGCAGCATTAAGGGGGTCATCGCCGAGGAACTGCTCAATGAGAGCGGGTCTATCCGACATCAGCTCTGGCGTCTGTCGCTCCTAGAGGGTATCAACGCGCGTCGCGCGCCGCTCGTGGTCACTACCAGCGAATACTGTCGCCGGGCGATTGCACAGCATTACGCCGTCGACGCCGCCAAGATTCGCATCGTGCCCGAGGGCATCGACTTGCGGCGCTGGTTGGCGTTCGATGCTCGTTTCGCCCGACGCGACGAAGCGGCCATCCTCTGTGTGGCGCGCCAGTACCCGCGTAAACATATCGCCGACCTGCTGCACGCCTTCGCCATCCTGCGCACACCGGTGCCCCAGGCCTCGCTTGTAATCATCGGCGATGGCCCCGAACACCAGAATTTACGCCAGCTCGCGCAAGATCTTGGTATCGCCGCCCAAACACGCTTTCTCGGCGGCCTGCCCGACGACAACGATGTGCTGGCCTGGTACCATCGCTGTGCTGTCTTCTGCCTGCCCAGCGTGCAAGAGGGCTTTGGCATTGTCTTTCTTGAGGCCATGGCCGCTGGCCTACCCATTGTCAGCACCAGCGCCGCAGCGATTCCTGAGGTTGTGCCCGATGGTGAGGCCGGCATTCTAGTAGAACCCGCCGCGCCTATCGCGCTTGCAGATGCGTTAACGAAGCTTTTAACAAACGCGCCGTTGCGCGCCAGATATAGCGATTTTGCACGCAACTATGTCGCTCAGTACGACTGGCAACAGGTTGCCCAGCAATTTCTTCGCGCCATCGCACAGCCAGGCGACGGATATAACTAGACATAAAATCCTTGACGCACATCTTTTCTCTTGCTATAATAGCGGTGCCTGTATCACAGGTCTTCCTCTTGTGAATTCCCTGAGTTTCAAAGCTGTATAGCAACCAGCAGATGGGAAGAGCGCAGAAGCCAGTGCGTTTCTGCCAGATGGCCTTACACCAAATACACCAAAGACCGAGCACTGCACATTTGCAGCATCAATGTCCCGCTACTCGCCGCACCGTCGTTTGGGCGCGCGGTCGGCAGGCTCACTCCAGCGACCCGGTTGCAGTCGTGCACCGGCCTCGACGCCCCCATCAGGAGGTTTCAGATGACTAATGCCAGCGGTACCGCGCTGCTGCAGTTCGTCGGCGAACTGCAGGATCGCAAGCAGTTTCAGCAACTGAACTGGACAGGCACGTTCAGCGATTACCTCGATCTGGTCGCCCAGAACCCGACGGTCACGCGCAACGCCTTCCAGCGTATCTACGACATGATTATGTCGTATGGCCAGGAAGAGTTTATCGACGCAAAGAAGCGGCTCATCCGCTATAAATTCTTCTCCGATGACTCCTTCGACGGCGATGATGCGATCTTTGGCCTTGAAATCCCTTTGATGCGTCTGGTTAACTTTTTTAAGGGCGCAGCGCGCGGCTACGGCACCGAGAAGCGTGTGCTACTGCTCCACGGCCCAGTCGGCTCCTCAAAGTCGACGATCGTGCGTCGCCTCAAGAAGGGTCTCGAGCACTACTCGCGCACCGAAGAAGGCGCGCTTTTCACCTTCGACTGGTACCTCGGCGAAATCGACAGCGACAACTTCGATTACCGCCAGGTACCCGAGAGCGAGTGGGAAAAATGCCCTATGCACGAGGAGCCGCTGCATCTCATCCCGCCCGAACTGCGCGAGCGTGCGATCAGCAAACTCAACGATGGTCGCGGCGACGATGAGCAGATCCGTGTCATCGGCGACCTATGCCCCGTCTGTCGCTTCCATTACAAGGAACTGATGCGGCGCTACGACGGCGACTGGACGCAGATGATCCGCCATATTCGTGTGCGGCGCCTCGTGTTCAGCGAGCAAGATCGTGTGGGTATCGGCACATTCCAGCCCAAAGATGAGAAGAACCAGGATAGCACCGAACTTACCGGCGATATCAACTATCGTAAGATCGCGATCTACGGCTCGGACAGCGACCCACGCGCCTTTAACTTCGATGGCGAGTTCAATATCGCCAACCGTGGCATCATCGAGTTCGTCGAGATGCTTAAACTCGATGTTGCCTTCCTCTACGATCTGCTCGGTGCCTCGCAAGAGCACCGCATCAAATCGAAGAAGTTTGCTCAGACCGACATCGACGAGGTCATTTTGGGGCACAGTGTTACCGGCAGCGAGCCGATCCCTTATCGCTTTCGCGGCGCGATTAAGTGGGCCACGCTCGAAGCGCTTCACCACGAATTTGAGCTTACCACCGAAGGTCTTGAGGTGCTAGCCTACAATTTCGCCACGCAGCGCGTCAGTTGGACGCCGGTCAAATCGGTGTTTCGCCATCGCTTCACGGGTGATATGTACACCAGTTCGCAGAAATGGGGCGTGGTCGAGACGACACCGAACCACTCGATCTACGACCGCAACGGCAACACCTTCTACCCCGAAGAGCGCCACGAGATGATGGCACTGCGCCGCTTCGATAGCGCCTTTGAGGTCGATGAACTGCTCGCCTGCGTCGATGTGATCGCCGGTATCCCCGATTTCATCCGCGATGACGTGCGGATGACGAGCAGTGGCGGCAAGCTCACCAAGCCCTGCCAGCCAGGATGGGCACGGCTCGATCTGCCGCGCCACGCAACCGCAATTCGCGCAGTGTACGATGTCGACACCGACGCCGATGCGCTCAAAGATCTGCTCACGGTGCTGGTCTGGTACGCCACTGAGGGCCATTTGAACGGTGCCAACGGCGGAATCGTCATCAGCCAGGCCGACCGCAGCGAGCTTGAGCGCGTGCAGGCCGCGTATGCGCGCATCAGCACTGCCCAAGGTTCGATCGACGCTGGTGCCAAGACCGACTCGGCGTGGCGGCTTTACCTCGGCTCCGAGGCCATCGCCCGCATCGCGGAGCATCACTGCGGCAAACTGGCCGTCAACAAGCGCCTGCCCGACTTCGTCTTCAACCTGCCGCGCGAATTCGTTCAGCACGTCTTCGACGAGTTGATGCGCACCGATGGCTCGCGTCGCCTAACGACCGAACTTGAGCACACGGCCTCGGCAGCGTATCGCGACGCGTTCTTCGAATACAAGACGATCTCGCCCCTGCTCGCCGCACAGGTCGGGACACTCGCCACCTTGCTCGGCCACGACTACAGTGTCTACGGTGCAGAGCGCCCTGAGCGCGAGACGGCGTACCGTATCCGTTTCGCCTCCGGCACTGGCAAACGCGGCGGTCGCCACGACAGTTTCGAAGCACGTCTCCACACGCGGCCCGTGGAAGACGAGTGGGTCTACGACATCGAATGCATCGGCCTGCACAACTTCGTCTGCGGTGTGGGCAATGTGGTTTGCCATAATACTAATGAGCCAGAATATCGCCGCCTTGAGAACAACGAGTTCATGGAGGCGCTGAAAGACCGCACGGTGCGCATCGACATCCCCTACGTCACGCGTCTGCGTGACGAGGAGCGCATCTACCAGCGCGACTTCAATAAGAAGAAGGTGCGCGTGCATATCGCCCCGCATACACTTGAGGTGGCTGCGATGTGGGCTGTGCTAACACGCCTTGAAGACCCGAAGAAGCCCAACCTCACCATGCTGCAGAAGCTCAAGTTGTATAACGGCAAGAGCCTGCCGGGCTTCACCGAAGACAACATCAAGGAGCTGCGCAAAGAGGCCCAGCGCGAAGGCATGGAAGGCATTTCGGCGCGCTACATCCAGGATAAAATCAGCAACGCGCTCGTCGCCAATCAAGAAGAGGGCTATATCAACCCCTTCATGGTGATTAATGAACTGGAGAGCGGGCTGAAGAATCACGCGCTGATCACCAACGAAGACGACCGCAAGCGCTACCGCGATCTGCTCGCCACCGTGCGCGAGGAGTACACCGAGATCGTCAAGAACGAGGTGCAGCGCGCTATCTCCGCCGACGAAGAGGCGATCAAGCGGCTTTGCGGCAACTACATCGACAATATCAAGGCCTATACTCAGCGCGAGAAAGTGCGTAACAAATACACCGGCCAATACGAAGAGCCCGACGAGCGGTTGATGCGCTCGATCGAGGAGAAGATCGACATTCCTGAGTCGCGCAAGGAAGACTTCCGGCGCGAGATCATGAACTATATCGGTGCGCTGGCGATCGAAGGCAAAACCTTCGACTACCGCACCAACGAACGGCTACACAAGGCGCTTGAGCTCAAGCTCTTTGAGGATCAGAAGGATAGCATCAAGCTGACCTCGCTTGTTTCGCAGGTGATTGACAAAGACACCCAAGAGAAGATTGATGTTGTCAAAGCCCGCTTGGTGCGCGATTTTGGCTACAACGAGCAGAGTGCCACCGACGTACTGAACTACGTGGCGAGCATCTTTGCGCGGGGGGGATACCCGCGAACGCAAGTAGCTGGTTGGTGCGCCGCCGCGCAGAGCCACCCGCATCACCGCGCTGGGTGGCTCTGTGCCGGTAGCCACTGGCAGGGCGCACCAGCGTACCTAACGCCGCGCTAGCTACACCGGTAATCGCCGTGCGCTGCGGCTATTGTCAGCACCAACCCACGAAGAGCTATGCACGCTGGGGCGTACCCCGCCCAGCGACAAGGATAGAGCTATGCAACGAGCAGACCGTGATCTCAACCGCTTCCGCGAAATTGTGCGCGGGCGGGTGAAAAAAGACCTCCGCAAGTATATGTCGCAAGGCGAGATGATCGGGCGGCAAGGCAAACGTTACGTCAGCATTCCCCTGCCCCAGATTGATCTGCCGCACTTCCGCTACGGCTCCAAGCAAGGCGGCGGTGTAGGGCAGGGCGACGCAACGTCGGTGAGCGATTGCACGGGGCGATGGGCAAGAGGGCGCAGGCGAGGCCGGCAGTGAGCCGGGCCAGCA
>JAAUTF010000324.1 GCA_012031775.1 Candidatus Altimarinota bacterium
AAGAGCCCAAGCCGACCAAAGAGCCCAAAAACGGCGACTATGATCGCCATCGTAAGGGCGCAGCATGCTGCGCCCCGGATCGGCTAGCGACGCAGCATGCTGCGCCCCATGAGCAGCATGCTGTGCCAATCAGTGGAGTCTATGGCTGAGCACAACATTCGCAACTACGGCGCGCGTGGCGATGGCACGAGCAACGATGCGGCAGCAATACAGCGCACGATCGACGCCTGTGCTGCCGCTGGCGGCGGGCGCGTGGTCGTGCCGAGTGGAGCCACCTTCCTCAGCGGCACGATCACACTGAAAGATTGTGTCGAGTTGCACATCGAGCGCGGTGCCACCTTGCTGGGTAGCCCCAACCCGGCGGATTACACGGTGCGCCTGGCCGTTGGTGCGCTCACTGGCGGTGCGCTGCGCGAAGACGCCCCCGGCATGGGCATGCTGATCACCGCCGATGGCGCGCAGCACGTCGCGATCAGCGGCGGCGGCATCATCGATGGCAACGGGCGCGCCTTTATCGCCACGGCTGGCGAGCATATCCACATTATGCGGCCCTGGCGGCCCTTCACCCTGTTTCTGCTTGGCTGCCACGATCTGCTCTTCCGCGACATCACCATTCGCGACGGCGCGCTCTGGACACTGCGCCTCTCGGGCTGCGACAATGCTTTGATCGATGGCATACAGATCGACAACGATCTGCTGCTGCCTAACAACGACGGTATCGACCTCGACCGCTGCCGCAATATACGCATCCAGGGCTGCCATATCAGCACGGGCGACGATGCGATTTGTCTGAAGACCTGTGAAGAGACCGCCGCCTGGGGTGACTGCTGCGAGAATATCGTGGTCAGCGGATGCACGCTGCGCACCCGCTCTTCAGCGCTCGTGATCGGCTGCGAGGCGAAGAGCGCTATTCGCAACGTGATCTTCGATAGCTGCGTGATCACCGACAGCAACCGCGGCCTGGCGATTCACCTCAGCGAAGAGGCCGACGTCGAGCACGTGATCTTCAGCAATATGATCGTCCATACGCGGCTGTTTCACGAGAAATGGTGGGGCCACGGCGAGCCGATCTACGTCGTCGCGCTGCCCTGGGACGAGCAGCGCGGCATCGGGCGCATCCGTCATGTGCGCTTTCAGAATATCATGGCGCGCAGCGAGCACGGTGCGCTGATCTACGGCTGGCAGCCCGGCCAGATCGAAGACCTGGTGCTCGACAATGTGCGGCTGACGCTCGACAGCTGGAGCGGATGGCAGGATGCGCGCCAGGATCTGCGCCCCTGCCCTGGCGCGCAGTTGCCGCTGTTGCCAACCCATGCCATCACGTTGCACCACGCCCGCGATGTTAGCATTCGTAATGTGGATGTGGCCTGGGGCGAGCAACGACCGCCCTATTTCGAGCGTGCGTTCGCCGCCGACACCGCCGAGGATGTGCGGGTGGAGAACTTGCGCGGCGGCGATGCCCACGAGAGGAGCTAGCCGATGCAGCTTGATGCTACACAAATCGCCGCTGTCCGGCAGTTCATCGCCGCGAACTGGGAGCGTACCATCCGCCAGCCGGCAGCCCAGAGCGCACACGAGATCGCGCTGCCGCATCCCTTTGTAGTGCCGACAGTTGGCCCCGAATTTCGGCTCTTCTTCTATTGGGATAGCTACTTCGCCAGCGAAGGGCTGCTGCGCGATGGGCATGGCGAACTGGCGCGTATGCAGGCCGACAACATGTTACACCTGATCGCAACCCTGGGCTATGTGCCGAACTACGCGCACGTCGAGCACGATGGCCGCTCGCAGCCGCCATTCGCCTCCCCACTTGTGCGCGCGTCTACGAGCGCAGCAGCGACCGCGCCTGGCTCGGCCACGCCCACGCCACGCTCACAAAAGAGCACGCCTTCTGGATGGCGCTGCGCCGACTGCCCAATGGCCTCAACCATTATGGGCAACATGCTACGCCCGCGCGTGTCGACAACTTCTACTGGGTGATCCGCGAGCGCATCGCGGCCATTCCCGACGAAAATCACCGCGCGCAAAGTGATGCTGGCTCACGCCATGGCTGAGGCCGAGTCGGGCTGGGATTTCACACCGCGCTTCGCTGGGCGCTGCGCCGATTTTGCTGCGATCGACTTGAACAGCCTGTTGTATCTGCACGAGATGAACGCCGCTTTTTTCTGCGACGAGCTCGGCAACGGCGCAGGCGATGTTTGGCGAGCGCGTGCGAACTCGCGGCGTGCGCTTGTTGACCGCTGTTGCTGGGACGAGCGGCGCGGAGTATTTGTCGACTACGACGCGGCGCGCGAGCAACCATCGCCGGTGATCTCGATCGCCACTGTGTACCCCTTATGGGCGGGCCTGGCCAGCGCGGCGCAGGCTGCACGCGTCGTCGAGCAGCTCAGCCAGCTCGAACTGGAGTATGGCCTTACTGTCTGTGCAGCCGCTACACCACGCGCTCAATCGTATCAGTGGGACTACCCGAACAGCTGGCCGCCGACCCAATTTGTGGCCATGCTTGGCCTGGAGCGCTACGGCTATCACACGCTTGCCCGACGTCTGGCGGCCAAATATGTCGCCTGCGTCTGCCGTAGCTTTGCGCAGACCGGCAACCTCTGGGAGAAGTACAACGCGCTCAGCGGCGGTGTGGATGTTGTCGGTGAATATGCGCTGCCGAGTATGCTCGGTTGGACAGCAGGCACCTTTGTGTATGCCTGCGAGCTACTCGCCGTGGCTCGGATACATCTTGACCGGGTAGCGCTTCAATAATGTAGTTTGTGAAATTAAGCGAGCAAAACGCTTTTTTATACGTAGGAATGCTTTCTTGACACAAATCGTCGTTCTTGGTATATTGAAAGCGCATTCAAGCAGAAACATACGCTCCACCTTAGAGGCTCGTATAGGAGCTCTATCAGTTATGGATATTACCCTCGAGCAGATCGCCAAGCTTGCGTCTGTCTCGCCAGCGACCGTTTCGCGTGTGATTAACAACCATCCAAACGTTCGCCAGGTGGTGCGTGATCGGGTGCGCGCGGTGATCGAGCAAGTCGGTTATGCGCCGAACGCAGCTGCGCGCTCGCTCGCGACGAAACAAACCAATATCATCGGGCTGGTCATTCCCCAGGAACCCGAGCAGAACATTAAAAACGATCCGATCGGCTTCTTCACCACGCTCAGCCAGCATATCGCGCGTGCCTGTAGCGATCATAACAAGTATTTAATGCTCTCGATGATCACGCCTGACCAGAGCACCCAATTCTATCGCGACATCGTGCGTGGCGGCCATATCGACGGTCTGATCGTCGGCTGCGGCACAATGGAAGATCCGGTGCTGCCGGTGCTTTTAGGCAGCAAGATCCCGACGGTTATGGTCGGGCGCAATCCCTACTACCCGGACGTTTACTGCATCGACGCCGACAACTTTAGCGGGGCGGTACAAGCGGTTACCCACCTGATCGAGCGCGGGCGACGGCGGATCGCGACGATCACGCTCTCGCTCGGCGGCGGTGCCGGGCTCGACCGGCATAGTGGCTACAAACGCGCCCTGTTGCAGCACGGGTTCACGATCGACCCGGCCTTGATCGTCGAGACGCGCTACCCTGATGTTAGCGGCCCCGATGCCATGCGGCGGCTGCTGCAACTCGCCACGCCACCAGACGCGGTCTTTCTCGGCAGCGATATGATCGCGCTAGAAGCGTTGGCCGTGATCCGCGATGCTGGCCTGCGTGTGCCCGAGGATATCGCCCTAGTGGGCTTTGATGATCACCCGCTGGCAGCTGTGTCGACCCCGCCGTTGACGACGGTGCGCCAGCCGGTTGCCGCAATGGGCCGCAGAGCTGTTGAGCTTCTACTGCAACTGCTCGATGAAGATACTAGCCAGCCTCGTTTTATGGCGCTGCCGACCGAGTTCGTCGTGCGCCAATCGAGCTAGGGCGGTGGAAATTGCAGATTGCAGGCTACACGAAGCTTGCCATGTTGAGCACAGCAAAGAATAGCGGCTCCTGGTGCGACAAACACCATCTGCAATTTCACATCTGCATTCTGCAATAGGGTTAGGAGGACGAGTGATGGAACAGAACACACTTTCGCGCCGTGCCTTTCTCAAACGACTGCTCGCCGGAACCGGTCTTGCCGTTATGCCCGCCTTACTCGCCGCCTGTGGTGGCGCTCCGGCGGCGGAAGACGCTGCGACAACTAGTGCTCCGGCGGCGACAAGTGCTCCCGCAGCCACGGGCGCCTCTGCGGCGACGACAGGCGACCTGGCGGGCGAGCTTGTCTGGTGGGACAGCTTGGTGACACAGGCCCCCTGGATCGAAGAGGAGCTGCGCATTTTCCAGGAGGCTAATCCTCGTATTACTGTGCGCCGCTTGGTACAGCCCAACATGACTGATGCGATGCCGGTGGCCTTCCAGGACAAGAACCTGCCCGATCTTTTCTTAGGCGAAGCGCTGCCCAGCGGCGGCCTGGTCGCTATGGTCAACGAGGGCTACCTGCTTCCGATCTCAGATTTCCCCGACTATGAAGAGTTTGTTGCTACCTTCCCCGATCCGAGCGTGGACTTTGTGGAGGGCCAAAATGTTTACGATGGCAAGACCTATGGCGCACCCTTTGAGGCGCGTGGTGCGATGTGGAATTTGCTCTACCTCAACACAAAGATCTTCCGCGACGCTGGTATTGTGGACGGCAGCGGTGAGGCCAAAGCCCCGCTGAGCTCGACGAGATGATCGCAGCTGTGGAGACGATCAAAGAGACGAGCGGCGGCAGCGTGTACGGGTTTGCCTCGCCCTTTAGCGAGTTCCTGGGCGCGTTCTTCCCATGGTGGTGGGGCACACGTAGCGGTGCTGCCTTCGACGGCACCGATCCGCTAACGGGCAAGAGCATCTACGGTCAGACCCCAGTTTTTAATCGCATTCTGGAGTTTATCGTCCAGGGTCGTGACAACGGGTGGATCCATCCGCAGTCGGCGAGCGCCAACGATGAAGCGATCCGCGCGCTCTTTGCCGAGGGCGAGGTGGCGATCATCCCTGGTGGTAACTGGAACTTGAACGGCTGGCAGCAGACACACCCTGATTTCAAAGACTACAAGCCTTTTGCGCCGCCGCTGATCAACACCGACACGCAGCTGGGTTGGTATGGCGCGACGCCGGGTGGAGCCTACCTTCGCATTGGCGCTACCACACGCTACCCCGAGGCGGCATGGGCGCTGTTTAAGCACATCCACTCGAAAGAGGCGAGCCGCCGTTATGTCGAAGACGGCAACGGTACTTCGATCTGGCCGGAGAACAACGATCCGGCGCTGATGGGTACGCCGGCGCAGCAGGAGTACTTCGAGATCAATACCGCCAATACGCGCCTGAACCCCTTTCGCTACAACCCGGACATGGCTGCCATCGCCTTCCCACCCTCGCAGCCCGACGAGGCGGCTACGCTCCAGGGCGTGTTCTCGGGGCAGCTCACCGATATCGATGCCGCGCTGAAGGAATTGGGCGCAGCGAAAGATGCCTCGCGCGAGCAGGCCTTCGCCGACGCGAGGGCCGCCGGCGCGCAGAATGTCGGCTTTGAATATCTGGCCGTGCAAGTACAATTCCCCGACTACGACCCAACATCCGGCGAGGATTACATCCCAGGGCAGTGATAGGCGTTATTTCGTCTGCGGCAGCGTGGTAGGGGCGAGCTTTTTATTGTGGATGGGTGACTTTGCTGCCCATCCGCAATAAAAAGAGCGTTTTTGTAACGCGCTACCAGGTTTCAAGGAGGAAATCATGGCAAGCAGTGCGCTTCCGAGCGAGCGCGCGCCGGGCCGCGGGAGATCGTCGCTGTGGCGGCGGATCCGCGCCAACGCATGGAGCTATGTCTTTATCACCCCTGCGGTGATCGGCACCTTGCTCTTTGCGATCTACCCGATCCCGGCCTCGTTTCGTTACGCGTTCTATAATTGGAACGGCATCGGCGAACCGCGCGAATTTGTCGGCTTCCGCCACTTCGTCACCGTGGCGACCGACCCGATCTTCTGGCAGTCGTTCCGAAACTCCGTAACGTACACAGTGGTGCTGGTGCCTGTTCAGCTCACACTAGCGCTTATTTTGGCGCTGGTGCTGAACAACTCGCGTCTGCCTTTGCGCAACGTCTTTCGCACGATCTACTTTCTGCCCATCGTCACCAGCATGATCGTGATCGGCGTGGTGCTGCGCTTTATGTTTCAGGCGCTCGCGCAGAACCTGCCACCGTTCATCTACGATGCCGGTATTGTCAACCCGGTGCTCGGCTTTCTGGCCAGCCCGCAGTGGGCGCTGCCCTCGATCATCGCGGTCGGGATCTGGCATAGCTTCGGCTACAACCTGATCTTCTTTCTCGCCGCACTGCAGGGCATACCGCAGGAACTCTACGAGGCCGCTACCTTGGATGGGGCCGATGCGCGGGCAAAATTCTGGCATATCACCCTACCCCTGATCCGCCCCGTCGGCGTCATCATTCTGTTTTGGCGATCCTCGGCTCGATGAAAGTCTTCGACTCGGTGCTGGCGCTTACCCAGGGCGGGCCGTACTACGCCTCGGAAGTCATCCAGACCTACATCTTTCGTTTCGCTTTCCCGCAGCGCTACGGCAACCTCACAGCGAACCCGAACTTGGGCTATGCGTCTGCAGCGTCGATATTTGTAAATGTCATGCTGCTTGGGCTGACGATTTTGAACGTGATGGCGATCCGCAACGCACGGCGAAGCCGCGCCGATCACGATCTGTAGGAGGATGGGTATGGCAGTCACGACAACGCAAGCG
>JAAUTF010000325.1 GCA_012031775.1 Candidatus Altimarinota bacterium
TTTCAACCCCGCCTACAAACTTCCGCTGCGGTGCTCACAGCAAGACATTTTAGGAAGCTTCTTCGCGGCTGCGCCAATCGGCGAGGAACTGATCGATGCCTTTATCGGTCAGCGGGTGTCTCATCGACTGCTGGAGCACTTTAAAGGGCAGGTTGCTACATCGGCTCCGGCGATCGCAGCGTCGATAATGTGGCGCGGATGGCGTACAGAAGCAGCAAGCACCTTGGTGGTGATACCGCCGTTCTCGTAGACTGCGACGATCTCGCGGATCAGGCCCATACCATCGACGCCAACATCGTCGACACGGCCGATAAATGGGCTGATGATAAAAGCGCCAGCACGCGCGGCCATCAGCGCCTGAGCTGCGTTGAAGCACAGCGTCACATTGGTGCGAATACCATCTTTCGCCAGCTTATACACCGCCTTCAAGCCCTCGGTGGTGCTTGGTACTTTGATGATCACATTGGGGTGCCACTGCGCATAGTCGATGCCCTCTTTATACATGCCGTCACCGTCGAGCGAGACGGTCTCAGCGCTGATGGGGCCATCAACCAGCGTGGCTATCTCCTGGATCGTCGAGCGAAAATCAGCGCCTTTCTCGCGTGCGATCAAGGTCGGATTCGTCGTCACACCGCTTAGAATGCCCCAGCTCGACGCCTCTCGGATCTCTTTCAGATTGGCCGAGTCGATGTATAGTTCCACCAGCAGTCTCCCCTTTCGGCTTATGATCAACGGCACCAGATAGTCGAGCCTCAATTATAGCATAGCGCGCCGGGGAAAGCTGCGCTTTCCCCGGCGCGCACCGGGCAGTGGCAACGTCGCTTCCGGCGTGGGGTTTGGGGTAGCTGCGCTAGCGTAACAGCCCGACTGCGCCTAGCGGCGCACCAGCGGCAGGTAGATATGTGGCATCGGCGGTTGATAGCGCAGCAGCAGCGGGTAACTAGGTGAGGTCAGGCCCTCGCTGTCGCGGAAGCGTAAATAGTAAGTATACGCGCCGGGTGCAGCAAGCTGCACGGTTATATCGCGCTGAAATAGCTGCCAGGGAGCATCAGCAAACGCCGGATCACTGCTCAGTTGCAACTGCGCCACACCCGGCGCGGCCTGAAGACTAAGCGTTAAAATAGGGCTCGCACTCACCGGCGGCGCGTCGATCGTATACACTGGCTCAAGGCCAACACCGCTAATGCTCACACTCGTCTGCGTTATCGTTGAAGCGATGCCGACAGTATTAACGGCGCGAAACTCCAATCGGCTGGTGCCATCATAGAGGGGCGGCACAGCGGTAAAGCCCTCTTCGGCGCTATCGTAGCTACCGTCATCTGCCATGGCGAACTGCCAGGGGCCGCCGTTAATGCGGTACTCGACCCGCGCGATGCGGTTGATCGTCGTCGCCGATTGTTGCATGGTGGGGAAGGCCAGATCGCGCGCCGAGCCACGATAGCTGGGCCGACGATTGGTGGCAGCCAGTTCGGCTTCTAAGCGCAGCTCCGGCGTTGTATCGAGCGGATCGATGATGCCATCGCCATCGCTATCGCGATAGCCGATCTGGGCGAGCGCTGCCGGATCGATATGATCGTGGTTGAAGGAGCCGACCGGCTCGATCATAATGCTCGGCTCATTAAGCAGGCAGTTGCCGCTCTGGCTATTGCTGGTAGGCTGATCTAAATAACCGCTCCGGCGCTCACACGGGACACGCGCAGCCCGGTACTGATCGAGCGCGCCGAAGATGTGGGCTATCTCGTGCGCGGCGACGGCCGCAAGATCGGACTGCTGATAAGGGCCAACTTCGTCGGTAAGAACGAGGAAGGGGCCACCGATGTAGGCATACGCGAAATAATCATCGGCAAAGCGCCCGCCGTTGCTGCCGCCGCTGGCGACGACAAAAATCGTCGTCGCCCAATCGCTGTCGTTTGTCTTGCGCAGCTGATCGGCGGCCTCGTAGGCCAGCGCGAAATAGTTATCGCCCTGCAGCCCAAGATCGCGCAAGGCATCACCGATCCAGAGGCCTTCGTCGGCGAGCCGCATATCGATCGGCTCATAACCGGTGAAAAGCGTGACTTCCTCGACGCTAAAGCGCAGCTGGGCCAGCGGTAGGTTGCGCTCCCACCAGCGCAACGCTTCATCGATCTCGGCACGGACACGCTGCTTCTGTTGAGCAGTCCAGTCGATGCGCGATGGAACGCGGCTGCCATCGCTTTCGACAAAAACAAGGCGTACAGCAACATGGCCGGCCATGTACTGGCTGGTAGACAGCGCGAGACCATTCAGGTGGGGCGGGGGGGCGGGGGCGGTTGCAGGGCATCGTTAAGCGGTATCAGCTCGCTATTGCTGAACGGCGACGTCGGCTCTAGCGCACTTGTGGGTTGAAGCAGGGCGAAGGCGAGCGCGGTCGACAAGGCAAGGCACACACAAAAGCCCGCAAAATCACGCAGGTAGGTCATGGTTGTTCCTTGAGTGTGATGAAAGAGAGGTGCTCGGAACAAGCCAACAGCAGCATCGCCCGATGGAGCAAGCTGCCGTGTCTATTGAATTATTAAAGCAAGGATAATACGGAGCGCCGTTTACGCAAAGGGGCCGTAAGTCCTGTCACTGCGTAGTGAGCCTACGGAGTGGTAGGTAGTTCAAAACTGCTGTTATTCAGCGCTAATCAACAGTGGGTAGAGCACGCCGTGCTGCCAGAAGCCCTCGATCGTCACCGGGCCAAAGCGCGCCGCAGCACCGGGCGCTCCTTGCAGCTGCGCCAGCAGAGCTTCATCCTGGATCGGCTGGGCCAATTTGATCTGGCGGGCGTTAGCGGCGGGCACACCGCCGCTACCGAGCTGGTCGACGAGCAAGGCTGAACTGGTGCCAACAAGCAGATTGCCGCGCAATTGCAGCACTTGCTGCTCGTAGATAGCGAGGTTGTTTTCGAGCAATGCGATCGTGACTTCGGATGCAACAAGCGGGGTGAATGTTACGTCAACTAGCTGATATCTGAAGCACGCATCCGGGCCAAAGCGACCTGGCCCAGCAAAGGTACCAGCCACGCGGACGGCACCGTAACGCGCCTGGTCGTTCGCGCGCAGCTCTGCTGCAACCGAAGTCGGCACCGTATCGAGCCAGATCTGCGCCGCATCACCGCCGAGCGGCCGCAGCTCATCCGCCGACCTTGTCAGGCCGCCGACGAGGCGTGCGCCGTCCGCATCGATATAAAGATAGCCTACGGTAGTAAGCAGACCAGCAGCAGGCGGTGCGGCGATGACCTCGGCGACGAGAGCTACACGCGGCGGGGGCTGCCGTTCACGCGGCGGCCGATTGCCATCGTTACAGCCAGTGAGCAGAACAAGCAGGAGCAGAGCGCAGAGCGTAGCGCGCACAGCCCGATATCTAATCGAGCACCCGGGCGGTTGCACTTGCTGCTGAAGGAGCTTAACGGGCTTCGTTTTCACGCCGCGCATTGTACCATGGTTCGTACACATGGCAGCTTCGGAAAGCGGCTTGATAGGTTTTGAGAGTCTTTTCAAAACCCATGACAGCTACCCGCGTGCTATACTAGCGTTAGTGAGGCATTTGTTACTGTTATCACAAAGAAAACAATGAGGTACGGTAAGGGCGAGCGACGAGGTTCAAAGAAGGCCTCGTCGCTCGTCCTTCGCATACTATATCGTCGTGGCCGCTGATGGGCTAAGGCTGTTAAACAGCTCAACGACGAATTCCTATTAGTAGAAGAGGAAGCAGTATCGGTATGGGTATGAAGAACTCGCGGCTCCAGGGATTTTACCAGTTGAACCCCTTCGAGCGATTGCAGATGGTCAAATCGTTCGACGGCCTGAACGAGGAAGATCTGCACAAGCTGCATGGTGGCCAGGGGACGCTGTCGATCGAGCGCGCGGACAAGATGATCGAAACGTAGTCGGAACGTTCAGCCTGCCGCTGGGCATCGCCACGAATTTTCAGATCAACGGGCGCGACTATCTGATCCCCATGGTCGTCGAGGAGCCTTCGATCGTAGCCGGAGCCAGTTATGCTGCGCGCCTCGTGCGTGCAGGTGGCGGCTTCAGCACTAGCAGCACAGCACCCTTGATGATCGGCCAAGTACAACTTGTGCATGTGCCAACGCCACACAACGCGCGCCACGACATTTTAGCGCGCAAAGATGAGATTTTAGCGCTCGCCAATGCACAGAGCCGTTCGTTGATTCATCTCGGCGGCGGCGCGCGCGATGTCGAAGTCCATTTCTTTCCAAGCAGCCCGATGGGTGCGATGCTGATCGTCCATGTGGTGATCGACTGCCGCGACGCCATGGGTGCCAACGCGATTAACAGTATGTGCGAGGCTGTAGCGCCACTGCTCGAGGAGATCAGTGGCGGGCGTGCCTACCTGCGTATTCTCTCGAACCTCAGCGACCGGCGACTAGCACGGGTGCGCGCGGTGGTGCCGACGGAAGCACTGGCACGCGACGGCCTCAGCGGCGACGAAGTGGCCGAGGGCATTATGTGGGCTTACAGCTTTGCCGCTGTCGACCCCTACCGGGCGACAACACACAACAAGGGGATTCTCAACGGCATCGACCCGGTGATTGTGGCTACCGGCAACGACTGGCGCGCGATCGAGGCGGGGGCACACGCTTATGCGGCCCGTAGCGGGCAATATAGCTCGCTCAGCGTGTGGGAACGAGATGCGCAGGGCAACTTGGTCGGCACGCTTGAGATGCCGCTGGCGGTGGGCATTGTTGGTGGGGCTACCAAAGTTCACCCAGCGGCGCAGACAGCGCTCAAGCTACTGGGTGTGCAGTCGGCAAATGAACTGGCCGAGATCTGCGTTTGCGCTGGCCTGGCGAGCAATCTGGCGGCAATGCGCGCACTGGCCACCGAGGGCATTCAGCGCGGCCACATGGGCCTACACGCGCGCCAGATCGCGCTGGCGGCGGGTGCGGCCGGCGCAATGGTCGATGAAGTAGCGCGGCGTATGGTTGCTGAGCGCAATATCAAACCCGCCCGCGCGGAAGAGATCCTAGCCGAGATTCATGGATAGATTTTAGTCGCGGTGTTGACCTCACGGATCTGGGGTTTAACGGTTGGCCAGCTTATCTCTATGGTGATGCTAAATATTTGGACAAACCGATGATGAAACCTTCCCGTCCTGTTGGCCTAATCGGCTACGGGGCTTACATCCCGCGCTACCGTATCGCCGCAAAAGAGATCGCGCGCGTCTGGACGGATGGCCAGGGTGGTGTACCGGTCGAGGCGAAGAGCGTGGCGGGGCCAGATGAAGACACGATCACGATGGCGATCGAGGCTGCACGCAATGCGATGCAGCGCGCGGCGATCCAAGCAGAACAACTCGGCGCAGTCTGGGTGGGCAGCGAGAGCCACCCTTACAGCGTAAAACCAAGTGGCACGATCGTGGCCGAGGCATTGGGCGCAACACCGTGGGTGAGCGCCGCCGACTGGGAGTTCGCGTGTAAGGCTGGCAGCGAGGCGCTGACGGCGGGTATGGGCCTTGTCGGCTCGGGCATGGCCGAGTACGTGCTGGCGATCGGAGCAGATACGGCACAGGGGCGGCCGGGCGATGCGCTGGAGTACACGGCGTCGGCGGGTGCAGCGGCACTGCTGATTGGCCCGGCCGAGGACGCGCTGGCGACAATCGAGGCGACGGTGTCGTATGTCACCGATACGCCGGACTTCTTCCGCCGCGCCGATCGACCGTACCCGGTGCATGGCAACCGCTTCACTGGCGAGCCGGCCTACTTCCACCAGATCCAGCAGGCGTCGACACGTTTGCTGAGCGAACTTGGCCGTAGCGCTGAGAATTACACTTATGCCGTGTTCCACCAGCCGAACGCCAAATTCCCACAGGTGGCGGCGAAGCGCCTGGGCTTCAGCGATACGCAGATCGCGCCGGGCCTGCTCGCGCCGCACATTGGCAACACCTATTCTGGCGCAGCGCTGATGGGCCTTTGTGCCACCCTCGATGTGGCACAGCCTGGCGATACAATCTTTCTATGTAGCTACGGCAGTGGTGCTGGCTCAGATGCCTACTCGCTGGTGGTGACGGAGCAGCTTAGCGAGCGCCGCGCCCGCGCCGCGCTCACCGCCGCGTACTTGCAGCGCACGACATTTATCGATTACGCTGTGTACGCGAAGTGGCGCGGCAAATTGGTGCTCGGGTGATAGCCGGTTACAGGGTACAGGTTATAGAAGCGGTGGGAGCGTCCACCATCAAGTGAGCGGCCACGAGTTGGCAGTTGCTGCGGCGCTTGTCCAAGGAATTTCCATGAGTGCAGTTTATTTAATCGCAAGCGGCGCGACCGCTGTGGGCGAGCAGTATAGCCGGAGTTTGAGCGATCTAGCGAACGAGGCGCTGCGCAGTGCTTTTGTGCAGGCGGACATCGACCGTGATCGTGTCGGCGCGCTCTATGTGGCCAATGCGCTCGGCGAAGCCATGGCCAGCCAGGGGCAGCTAGGCGCAGCCATCGCTAGTGCCGCCGGCCTGATACATGCTGAAGCATTGCGTGTTGAAGCTGCTGGTGCTAGCGGTGGGGCAGCCCTGCGCCAGGCGGTTTTGGCGATCGCTGGCGGGGCACACGAACTTGCCGTCGTATTGGGGGTAGAGAAGGTCACCGATAAGCTCGATGCGGCCCTCGAAACAGCGCTGGCGCTCGCCGCCGAACATGTGACCACGAGGCCAAACCAGGGGCTCACGCAAACGTCGCAGTGGCGCTATTGATGCGGCGTTTATATGCACGAGTTCGCTTACGCAGC
>JAAUTF010000326.1 GCA_012031775.1 Candidatus Altimarinota bacterium
GTGCCCGGCCTGCGAGTACCGCCGCGAGCGCGAGGATGCCTACGCCGACGCGTTGCTGCAGCATATTGAAGACCCGGTTATGCGCAGTCGCTTTGCCGCCTCTGCCGGGCTCTGCGCGCCACACCTGCGCGTTGTATTAGGGCGTAGCGCCGATGCTGCGGCGCTAGAGCGGCTGCGCTCGATGCAGGAGACGATCTGGGAGCGACTCGGCGCAGAGCTCGACGAGTTCATCCGCAAGCAAGACGCGCAATTCACTGGCGAAGCGACGGGCAGTGAGCGCGACTCTTGGTCGCGTGCGGCATTGTTGATCGCCGGCGACCCACGAATTTAGCGCGCAGAACCGCGAGCCAAGAACCGAGAACCGTTGAGCGCCAACAACGTCGTCTGTAAACGCCGATCGCCGTCGCGACGATGATACAGCTATGCTGACCGCCGCGTTCATTAACGTATCACGACCCGCCCAGATAATGCACAACAATCTTGTTAGCGCCGAGATTAACTGCCGTGACAAGATATGGGTCGCCGGGCAGGAGATCGATAAAATTGTCGCTCCAGGCCACCTCGTCGCCCGCGTCGAGCCAGACGCCGCGGGCCGGGCGTTGCGCCTCAATGCGCAGCGTGTGGTCGTTCAGGTGCGTGATCGCGATCTCGGCTTCAGGCAGGCTGAGGTATTTATAGGGCAGCGGCCAGAGCGCAGTGCGTGCGAGCACGCGGCCACTTTGTTCTAGTCGCGCCGCCAGCACTTCGTCATCGGCGGGCGCAGCAAGCGAACCAAGTTCAACAGATCGGTTGGGCTCCAGCTTCAAGCGGCGCCGCTCCTGGCCACGCGCTGTGCCATCGAGCGCATGACGGGCCACAATAAGATCGACATCGAGCGTATGGAGCGTGCCATTGACTGCCCAGAGATCCGGCCCGTTTGCTGCATCGACAAGGCCCAGGCGAGCGGGGCAAGAGCACGCCGCACAACATAGTAGGCCGGCTTGAGGCGCAGAGCGTGGTCGACGATGGCCCAACTCGTCACCGGCCAGCAGTCGTTGAGCTGCCAGACGAGCGCCCCGCCACAGGCATAGTCGTCGGGGCGCGCCAACGCCGCCGAAAACCGCTAAAGGCGGCAAGCATGGCTTCAGCCTGCACAAATTGTGTGCCGTAGACATAATCTTCCAATGTGGTCGGCAATTGTAGCGCATCGCTGAGATAAGCCGCCAGCCGCCGCGCTCCACCTTCGGCCTTATTATGATGCTCGAAGCTGCGGCTGAATGGATGCCGCTCGTGCTCGGGAAGAAATGCTTCTAGCGTACGCAAATGCGGTGCAGCCTGCATACCGAACTCGCTGACGAAGCGCGCACCATAACGCGGATACTGAGCGTAGGGTGCCATGGGGCCGTGCCAGATCTCCCAACTATGGCGATCGCCGATAGTCTGATCGGCCACGCTTGCGCCGCCGTACGGGCTGCCCGGCCAATAAGGCCGATCGGGGTCGAGTTCAGCGCAGAGAGCGGGGAGCAGCTGTTCATAGATCGCCCGTGCGGGGAACGAGGTGGAAAGAAAATCGCCGGTGAAGGACGCATCGTAATAACCGAGCGACTCGGCGATCTGGTAATCTTCGTTGTTGCCGCACCAGAGCACGATCGCGGGATGATGACGCAAGCGCCGTAGCTGCGCTGCGGCCTCGGCGCGCACACTCGCCTGAAACGCTTCGTGTGCGGGGTAGATGCCACAGGCGAACATAAAATCCTGCCAGACAAGCAGGCCAAGTTCATCACAAGCATCGTAAAAAGCGTTATCTTCGTAAATGCCGCCGCCCCAAACACGAATCATGGTCATGTTGGCGGCAGCGGCTTGCGCCAATTCACGGCGATAGCGCTCTGCTGTTAAACGTGTGGTGAAAGAATCGGCGGGGATCCAGTTTGCGCCGCCGGCGAAGATCGGCGTGTTGTTGATGGCGAAAACGAAACTTGTGCCCGGCTCGTCTTTAAATGGTGCCTGGAGCAGCTGTAGGCGGCGCAGCCCGATGCGCTGCACGGTGGTATCAAGGGCCTGTGCGCCAATATCCAGCAGCACAATGCGTAAGGTGTAGAGCGGCTGCGCGCCATAGCCGTTTGGCCACCAGAGTTGGGGCGCGGCGATAACGAAGGTATGCTCGACCAGTTCAGCGGCGGGCAGCGTAGCCACACTCAACATAACACCGGCAGGATCGTGTAGCGTGAGCTGCACTTGCATGGTTGCGGCGAACGCTTCGACCCGCACCTGCACCGGCAGTTCGGCACTTGCTAAATCTGCGGCGAGGAGCGTGCGACAGAATACGTCGCTCAAGCGAGCAGCGCCGATCTCCAGCCGTACCTCCTGCCAGGGGCCGCTGGTGAGCAGCGTTGGCCCCCAATCCCAGCCGTAATGGTACTGGGCCTTGCGCACATACAATCGGCTCGCATCACCATTCCAAAGCGCGCGTTTGCCGTATTCCGCCTCAAGCGCGCGGCCACGCCGCAGCGCCGCCTCAAAAAGAATCAGCAACTCGTTGTCGCCGACACGCACCAGATCGCCAATGCTGCGGCGCTGCGGCACGAACATATTGTCGCTGCTAAAGATCTCAACACCGTTAACAAAAAACGGTGGCAAAAGTATCGAGGCCATCGCAGCACAGAGCGATCGAGCCGTGCTCAAGATCGGCAGCGCTGAGCGAAAACGTGCAACGGTAGAGCCAGTCGCGCTCGGCAGGCCATTGCACATCGATCTCGTTCGTGCCGTAAAATGGATCAGGGATCTGGTTGGTGGCCAATAGTGTTTCGTACACACCGCCGGGAACTTGCGCGGGCAGCCAGCCAGCGGCGGAAGACTCATCGCTCAGCGCAAGCGCAGGTTCACGAGGCTTTAGCTGCCAGCCATGACGAAGAGGGATGCGGTCCATTGAGGATGCTCCTCGCTGCAATTCGATCGACAATCGCCGCTCGCATTATACGCAAAAATGGAAAGGCAAGAATGCAAACTACAGCCGACACTATTCACGAGCCGCAAGCGCCACTGCTTGCGCCCGAAAATCGTATGTTCGCACTGGCACGGCTAGCAAACGGCGCACCAACTGGATCGCCGCGCTAGTGCTCGGCGTGATCTTTTTGTTGCTCGGTGTGATCCCGGTAGCGCTCGTCGTCGGCTTTGTCCTCGCCGCACGCGGTGTTAACGCCGCAGATATGCAGACGATCCAGTCTTCGCTGGAGCTAACAGTGGCAAATCTGCTGTTGGGCTTTCTGCCGGCGGCGCTATTAACCTTCGCCTGGGTTGCCTGGTTCGAGCGTCGGCCGGTGGCATCGCTCGGTTTCGGCGGCGGCGGTGCAGCGCGCAAATTCGGCATCGGCCTACTTGTCGGCATCGCCTCGATTGCGGCAGTAATGCTACTGTTACTGTTGACAGGCAGCGCGCAGATTGGCACTGGTACCGGGTTAAACGCAGGAGCGCTGCTGAGCCTGGCACTGCTGCTACTGGCCTTTATCGTACAGGGTTCGACCGAAGAAATCATCGCGCGTGGCTTTTGTGATGCAGAGCGTCGGCTTGAAGCTCGGGCCGCTGTGGGCGGTCATTATCAGCTCGCTCTGGTTTGGCTTGCTGCACGGGCTCAACACAAATTTCAGCTGGCTGGCGCTGCTCAACATCACGCTGGCCGGCGTCTTTATGGCCTGCTACGCGCTTTACGAAGGTGGCCTCTGGGGAGTCTGCGCCTGGCATGCCGCCTGGAACTGGGCGCAGGGCAACCTCTTCGGCGTCGAGGTCAGCGGCATTCAGCTGCCGGTCTCGCTGCTAGATACGGCGTTTGTTGGCAGTGATCTGTGGACGGGCGGCTCTTTTGGGGCGAGGGCGGCCTGGCCTGTACACTCTTTCTAACTATCGGTATCGCAACGTTCTTCGCGCTGGCGCGTAAAGAAGGTTTCAATAGAGCGTTTGTGATGGTTCGTTTTGTGGCTCTGCCGCCAAAACGAACCATCACAAACGCTGTGCGCAATAAGCTATGTCACAATGGACTTTTCTAACCAACCACGCGCAGGTGCTGCTCTGCATTGCGCGCAAAAACGATAGCACCGCGCGTGAAATTGCCAGCGAGGTCGGCATCACCGAGCGCGCTGTGCAGCGTATTGTGCGTGATCTCAGCGATGCTGGCTACATCAGCCACAGCCGCGACGGACGCCAAAATCACTACCAGATCCACGCTGAGCGCCCGATGCGCCACCCCGCCCAGCAGGGCTTCGCCGTGCGCGAACTGCTCGATCTTCTCAGCACGTGAAGGTACCAGTTGCGCATAGAGACGCAGTATGCTGCGCCACTACACGCAGCTGTCGCGACAAATATACGACATTTTTTTCGTGATATAATTGTCGTATATCTGCCTTAAAGAGAGGGAGGGGCTGTGGACACATTCGAGATCTTGCGCAACAACCTGCTTTCGCCGTTGGTGCTGGCCTTTTTACTAGGCGTCGTAGCGCGCCTGGTAAAGAGCGATGTAGAATTCCCCGAGCCGGCTTACAAATTCATCAGCCTGTACCTGCTGCTTGCGATCGGTATCAACGGCGGAACAGAACTAGCGGGCACGTCCTTCGCCGAATTCTTCGCGCCGGCCCTGGTGGCGATCGCGCTGGCCATCGGCACCCCGGCCTGGTGCTTTTTCCTGCTGCGCCGACTAGGGCGTTTCGATGCCTCCAATGCGGCCGGCATCGCCGCCCACTACGGCTCGGTCTCCTCGGTAACCTTGATCGCGGCGCTGGCCCTGATGGAAACTTTAAACCAACCGGTGGAGGGCTTCGTACCGAGCCTGGCCGCATTGATGGAATGGGGCATCGTCGTGGCGCTCTTGATCGGGCGGCTGGCACTGCGCGAGCCAGACATCCCGCTCCACAGCGTGGTACGTGACACACTCACCGGGCGCAGCGTAGTTCTGCTGTTGGGCGGCCTGACGATCGGGTTTCTGATCGGCGAGGAAAATTACAGCCGCATCGAGCCGGTCTTCGGCGATCTCTTTCGCGGCGTGCTCACACTCTTCTTGCTAGAAATGGGCATGGTGGCGGCACGACAGCTACGCGATTTCGCCAAAGTCGGCGGCTTTATGGTCGCCTTTGGTATCGTAATGCCGATTTTGCACGGCCTGCTTGGCGTGACCCTCGGCAGCTGGGCAGGGCTCTCGCTCGGCGGCAGCTTTGTGCTCGGCGCGCTCGCCGCGAGCGCATCCTACATCGACGCACCCGCCGCTGTGCGCAGCACTCTGCCGCGCGCTAACCCCAGTATCTACCTTACCTCGTCGCTGGGCATCACACTGCCTTTCAACCTGCTCCTCGGCCTGCCGCTGTACTACGAGTACGCACGCTGGCTGCATAGCACTTTTGAGAAATCCGGCGGCAGGCGGCAGAATTCTGCCGCCTACCTCCTGCCTCACCTCGGCTCCGCCACCAGCACGCGCAGGTTCGTCACCGCTGTGCCGATGGGCTGACCATTTGCTGGGTTGGTATCAAAGATCTCCAGGCGAAAGAAGTCGCGCGATGGGCGATTAAACGTGATACTGGCGCTGAACGTGGCCGGCTGGCCAAGCGCACCGAAGACTGGAAACTGGCCGGTGGCGAGCAGCGCCCCATTCGGATCGATGGCACGATAACTCAACACTCCACCGTTCGGGTACAATGTGGCACGGCCGGTGACGACGACCGGGCTGCCGACGATGGTATCCGGCGCAGGCGTTTTCGATGGTGATCTGCTGCGAGAGCGGTGGCGGCACCACTAGGTCGACGCTACTGCTGGCGACAATAACGCCGGTGACCGCGTTCTGATCGAAGAGTTCGATGCGCACCGGCCCGCCGCCGCTCGGCAGGCTGAAGTTCAACGAGGCACTGAACGTCGATCCTCCCTCAAAGGTACGGTCGGTCGGGAAGGCACCCTGGCCGAGCAGAATGCCAACGCCATCGGTGACGCGGAAGCCGAGACTACCCTGGAAGGGGAAGCGCACTGTGCGCCCGGTGAGCACCACCGGGCTGCTCACGGCGATGCCCGCAGGCGGCGTATCGAATGAAATCTGCTGCGGCTGCGGCGCGACACGTACCGTAATCGAGGCACTGGCGACCGTCACGCCGGTCTGTGCATCCTGGTCGAAGAGGCCGATACGCACATTACCACCATCGATCGGCAAAATAAAACGTAGCGAAGCGTTAAACGTTCCGGGTTGGCGTGGCCCGCCGAGCACCGGAAACGTACCGCCGCCGAGCTGGCGACCGTCTGGGCCGATGATGCTGTAGCCGAGGTTGCCCTGGAAGGGGAACCGCGCGGTGCGCCCGGTGAGCACGATCGGGCTGCCCACCGTCGTGCCCGAGGGCGGCGAGTCGATCACCAACGATTGCGGCGGGTCGACCCACATGTTGAGCGAAGCGCTAGCGAGCACGCCGCTCGCACCCTGGTCAAAAACGTCGACACGAACTGGGCCGCCACTAGTTGGTGCGTTGAAGGTCAACTGGGCATTAAAGATGGTGGGCTGGCCTACGGCACCCTGCACAGCGAAGTTGCCTGCACCGAGTTGCTGGTTGGCAGCGTCGACGAAGCGGAAAAAGAGCTGGCCGTTGGTCGGGAAGGTGGCCGTACGTCCGGTGATCACCACTGGGCTGCCGACCGTCGTATCCGGTGCTGGCGTGTCGATAAAGATCTGCTGCGGCACCGGCGGCGCGGGGGTCGGCGTCGGCAGTGCCACAGTC
>JAAUTF010000327.1 GCA_012031775.1 Candidatus Altimarinota bacterium
GCGAGCCCGTGTACAGCGGGGGCGCGGGGGCGGAGCCGCTCCCAAAACGGCTCGGCGCACCGCCACCTTCTCGGATATGATGTTCTGCAAAGCACCGATGATGCATAGGCCACCATGAATGATGCACCGTTCACGACTACATCCCCTACACTGTATAGGCAGGATGCAATAAGCAATGTATTGCGGGCGCGCCGAGCTGCAGGTGGGCGTGTATCTGCTTATCCTGGCGTTGCTCGCAGGCATATGCATAACCCTGGTGCTTTTCAGCATTATTCGGCAGCAAATAAGAACTGGTACAGTTTTAGGAGGCACAATGACAGTGGAGGCATGAGGTTGAGCGCCTGGTTATAGCAGCCGAGGCGGCGGCAGTTGCGGGCTGGGACTGGCAGGTACTTGAAGGCGCTATCAGGAAGAGCCACCGCCGTGGGACTTCCGCGCCGAGGTTGAGCGCCTGCTGCCACACGTTGGCAGCTTGCTGGACATGGGCACTGGCGCGGGGAGTTCCTCAGTAGCCTCGCGCCGCTCCCCGCCGATACCTGGGCGACCGAGAGCTATCGGCCCAATGTGCCACTTGCTGAGGCGCGCCTGGCACCGCTAGGCGTGCGGGTTATCGCATTCGACGAGGATAGCCAGCTCCCCCTGCCCGATGGACGGTTTGACATGGTGATCAATCGGCACGAGTCGTTCTCGGCGCACGAGGTGCGGCGTGTGCTGCGCCCCGGCGGGCTGTTCCTTACTCAGCAGGTGGGTGGGCGCGACAACGTAGAGCTCAACGAAGCCCTCCAGGAAGACGTCGCCCTGAGCTACGAGCAGTGGAGCGCCGCGTCTGCCGCAGAGGAAATCCGGGCAGCCGGGCTAGAAGTGCTCGACGAGCGGGAAGCGATAAGCAAAGGCCACTTCACCGACCTTGGCGCAGTCTTGATCTACCTGCGGTTCGCGCCGTGGCAGATCGAGGGGTTTTCGCCGCAGGCGTTTCGCACCCAGCTCGTACGTCTGCACCAGCGGATCCAAGTCGCAGGAGGACTGACAACTGGCGTCCACCGTTTTCTGTTGATAGCCCGGCGCCAGTTGAAGAGCGCACGGGGCACTAGTGCGGCGAAAACACGCTCGCTTTCGGGGTGGTCTGGCAGGGCGAAGCGCCCGCCAGCGGGAGGTTCAGGAGGGCTGGCCCTCCTGGGCGAGTGCAGGGCGCAGCGCCTGCAAGTGGCGCGTGCAGAGCGCCGTTAGCGACGCAGCAATACTGCGTCGCCTACGGCGCTCCATAAACCCCCTTGCGCCGCGCCAGCGACGCGTGGTATACTCGCCAGCGAGCGACGATCCGGAAGAGTAGCTTGAGGCGCGGCCACAGCGAGCCAGGGTATAGTGGAAGCCCGGCGGCAGGCGGCAGGTGAAGGGCACCGGGGAGCTGATGTCGATTTAAAGTGGGCGGCGCTGCCGCCAACTGGGGTGGAACCGCGCGTGTAGCGACGCGTCCCCAGGCGAATATAGTTCGCCTGGGGCTTTTTGTTGAATATCACTTCTCCAAATGGCCGCAGGCGCTAGCTAAGGAGCATTGGCATGCCCGCGTCAACATTGGATCAACTCGTCTCGCTTTGTAAGCGCCGCGGCTTTGTCTTTCCCGGCAGCGAGATCTACGGCGGTTTACAAGGGGCCTTCGACTATGGCCCGCTTGGCGTTGAGCTGAAGAATAACATTATCGCTTCCTGGTGGCGCACCAATGTCTATGAGCGCGACGATATGGAAGGTCTCGATTCGGCCATCCTGATGAACCCGCTCACCTGGCGCTACTCCGGCCACGAGGAGACCTTTAACGACCCGCTGGTCGACTGTCGCAGCTGCAAGTCGCGCTGGCGCGCCGACCATATTCAGGGTGTGTGCCCCAACTGCGGCTCGCGCGATCTCACCGAGCCGCGCCCCTTCAATATGATGTTTAAGACCCAGGTTGGCCCCGTGGCCGACTCGGGTGCGTTTGCCTATCTGCGCCCCGAAACGGCGCAGGGCATTTTTGTCAACTTCAATAACGTGCAGGCGACGACGAGCCGCAAGCTGCCATTTGGTATCGCGCAGGTTGGCAAAGCGTTTCGTAACGAGATCAATCCGCGCAATTTTCTCTTCCGCGTGCGCGAGTTCGACCAGATGGAGATCGAGTTTTTGTGATGCCCGGCACCGATGAGGAGTGGCACGCGCGCTGGCTCGAAGATCGGTTGCGCTGGTGGGAGAGCATCGGTGTGCCGCGCTCGCGCATGCAGATCTTCGATGTGCCGCAGGCCGATCTGGCGCACTATTCCAAGCGTACCTACGACCTGATGTACGACTACCCGACGCTGGGCTACGAGGAGATCGAGGGTATTGCCAACCGCACCGACTTCGACCTTGGCTCGCACACGCGCGACCAAGCCGAGCTGAGTCTAACGGCGCGCGTCAAGGAGAACAGCGATAGCGTGGCGCGCCTGAGCTACTTCGACCCCGAGAGCAAGCGCCATGTGGTACCGTTTGTGATCGAGCCTTCGGCGGGTGTCGGGCGCTGCGCGCTGGCGGTGCTGTCGGAAGCCTACGACGAACAGCAGGTCAAGCGCTTAAGCGATGAGCGACGCCAGGCGGTGGCCGATGCGCTTGAGGCCTTTGCAAAGAGCGTAGCGCGCAACGAGAAGCTTGCCGCCGAGCAGCGCGACGCCTTGTTCGCGCGTGCCGAGACGATCGGGGCGGATGTGGCGGCGAACTTGCCGCAGATCCCGGCGCTGCTCGATATGCAGGGGGCGGCCAGCATCGAGCTGGGTAAGAAGCTGCGCGGTCAGGCCGAGCCCGCGCTCGACGAAGCCTACCGCACCGTGCTGCACCTCAAGCCGGCAGTAGCCCCGGTGAAAGTGGCGGTCTTTCCGCTCAAGCGCAACCATCCTGAGATCGTGGCTACCGCGCGCCAGATCCGTAAAGATCTGCAAGCCGACGGCAATATGCGCACCGTATATGATGATACCGGGGCAATTGGCAAGCTCTACCGCCGCCAAGACGAGATCGGCACGCCGTTCTGCATCACCGTCGATTTCGATACGCTCGGCGAGGGCAAAGAGGGTGCGCTCAAAGGCACCGTGACGGTGCGCGACCGCGATAGTATGGCCCAGGAGCGTGTGCCGATGGCGGAACTGAAGGCGTATCTGGCGGAGCGGATGAGATAAACAATGTGCAATGCTGTGTCCGACATAGCCCGACCCCGCATTGCACAAGAAAATCTATGGACGGGCGTTTCACCATTCCATCGCGCGTTTACCTGGATGCCGAGCGGCGCGATAAGCTGGAGCGGCTGCTGGCGCTGCACGAGCAGGAGCTGCCCGATCTGCTGAGCGCGCTGTTGGAAGCGTGGGTCGATGTGCAGCCTGCGCCGCCGCTGGAGCCGCCCCCAGCGCTTCCCGATCTGGCCCGCGAACTACGCCAGCGGCGCGCGGAGCTGCGCCGCCTGCGTGCGCGCCTGGCGCTGAACAATGGCCCACCACCACTGTGGGCTGCCCAACTCATCGCCGACCTTGAAGCGGAAATCTCTCGTCTTGCAACGCAGTGATGTGACGATGCGTTGGAATGACTTTGCCATCACAACGCATCATCACATAGTACCTATGCCAAAAATCCGCCTCGATCAATTGATGCTCACCCAGGGCCTCGCCGAGACACGCAACAAGGCGCAGGCCTTGATTATGGCCGGCAGCGTGCGCGTCAACGGCCAGGTGCAGACCAAGCCGGGTACGGCGGTGGACGATGCCGCTGAGATCGAGGTGACGGCTAGCCTGCCCTACGCCAGCCGCGGCGGCTACAAGCTGGCCCACGCCCTCGACAATTTTGCGCTCGACCCGACTGCTCTGTTAGCGCTTGATGTGGGCGCGTCCACCGGCGGCTTCACCGATGTACTGTTGCAGCGTGGGGCAAGCACGGTTTTCGCCGTCGATGTTGGTTACGGCATCCTCGATTACAAACTGCGTAGCGATACGCGCGTGGTGGTGCTGGAGCGCACCAACATTCGCCATCTCAACGCGCTGCCGCCGCACCTTGGTCTTGCAGAACCAACGCTGGCGCAATGTGCGGTGATCGATGTGTCGTTCATCTCGCTGAAGTTGGTGTTGCCAGCAGTGCAGCGCTTGATCACGCCCGAAGCCTGGATCGTCGCACTGATCAAGCCACAGTTCGAGGCCGGCCCCGAGCAAGTGGGCAAAGGCGGGGTGGTGCGCGACCCGAAAGTGCATACAGCGGTGCTGCGCGAAGTGCTGCATTTCGCCGTTGCGCAAGGGCTCACGCCGCGCGGCCTGGAGCGCTCGCCGATCACCGGGCCAGCCGGCAACGTCGAATTTCTCGTCTGGCTACAAAGAGGTGGCGTCGCGATCGATTTGGCTGAGATCGACGCGGAACTATTGATAGATCAGGCGGTCACGCATACTCGCTATTGATCGCAAGGAATATAGACAAAACATGCAGACAGCGCACAAAGGAACAACGCCACAAAGCACGTGCATGCGCTGCGCAGCTGTTCCTTTGTTCGACGTTCTTTTGTTCTTTCTATAGCATGGATACTTGCGCACTACCTCAGACCTTGCTTGATCGCTGCGCCATGGTGCAGGTAAAGGACGGGGCTGCATAAAGTACCTGAAGATCGCGCATGACCTATTCACGGAGATACGGACGCAAGGCCTCCTCAGTCACCAGATCCACCCTTTTAACTTGTCGAGCACTTCACCCATTAGTACGCTAAGGTGTAGTTGCGGTGCTAACGCGCACCGCTTTCTAACGGGCTAAAACCCTTTCGAGGCTCTGGGAGAAGTTCAGCCGATGTGTACCAATGTAACATAGCAACCTGCACTAGGCTGTCGTTTCAGCAAGTTGCTTCTCAAAAAACAAGCTCAGCGGGTCGGCGCAGTATGCGCCGAAGGGCGCAATGCGCGTGTAGCCCAGGCGCTCATAGAGGCCGATCGCTTCGTTTTGCAAGATGCCGGTTTCCAGGCGTAATGTCGCAACTCCTTGCGCAAGGGTGTAGCCTTCGAGATGCTGGAGCATACGTTTGGCGAGGCCGAGACCACGATAGCTCGGGCGCACGAACATACGCTTGATCTCGCCGTATTCGTCGCCATAGATCTGCACACCGCCACAGGCCGCCGCCGCGCCATCGACGCGTAGTACAAAGAAGGCAACGCCGCGCTCGATCAGTTGCGCCACAGTGTAGCCGTGGTGGCTCTCGATCGGGTACATCGGAATCAGCAATGCGTCCAGTTCATCAACCAATGTTGCTGCATCGGCGCTACCGGCGTCCTCGCGCGTGATCGTGATCTGTTCCATCATATGGGTATGTTGATCTAGCAGTCCTGAACGGTTGGTGTAGCTATCTTTTAACGATTATGATCACTGTCGCTTGTCCCCTCACGCATACTGCGCGATGCCGTCGCCGAACGACCAATTCTCCTTGACGACCTCGACCAGGCTGATCAGTACATCTTCTTTGCGCACGCCAAGCTCCGTATGCAGGCGTGTGGCGATGAGCGCGTAGAGCGCTTTTTTCATCTCCACGGTGCGCCCGCTGTTGAGCGTGATTTGAATAAAAATGATGCCCTCGCCGCGCTCGATCCCGAGATAACTGGGGTCGTAGATGATGCCTCCCGGCGCGTGCTCGGTGATGACTTGAAAATTATCGGCGGCGGGCACATTGATCGTCGTTGTCATCGCCTCGTACACAACAGCCCCGACTTTGGCGGCGAACCCTGCTTCTTTTCCGCTGTGGAGATCGATACGTACCAATGGCATACATCCTCCTTGTTGCACCACGTGGCTGTAGTACAATCTTGGCGACGCCGAGATTGTACTACAGCCGAAAGAAACTACCCCCCGCTTACCCAGCGCCGCAAGCGCTGCCACCAGCGCTCGGCATTAACGGTAACGTGTAGCACGATCGGCACTTCAACCGCCCCGGCGCTGAGCTGCAGCTCGACCTTGTGCTGGCCCTCGGTAAGTGTAGGGGATGGAGCCAGACGCACCGGCAGGTAGGCGACCGCATGTGCTGCCACGACGACCGGCGCAGCAGGGACATGCGCCCAGCTGCAGCGGCTGCGCGCCACCACGGCGCAGGGCTGGCCGCCAGAATTCTCTAGCTCGATCGTGTATGCCGCCGTCTCACCAACGATAACTGGCGCTATCTTACCTGGCTCGATGCCATAGATGCGCAGCAGTGGAAAGTGCAGTGGGTCGAAGGTGTGCAAAATCCGCGCGATCAGTAAGCGCCGACTAGCTTGGTCTGGCTTGAGCTTCATGGTCTGGTCGATCTCACGTGCCAGGCTACTGGAGCCAGTAGCGCGCAACCAGCGGCTAAGCGCGCCCTGGGTGAGCAGTGCCTCGAGATCGGCGAGCAAGCGTTCGGGCCGCTGGAAGTCGAGGTCGTCGAGCCGTTGCACAAAGCGCCCGCCTACAGTAATGCCGGCGCGGGCCTCACCGCGCCATGCGATCGGGCGGCTGTGCTGGCCGCTACTCAAGCTGAGCGCACCGCTACGCTGGCCAGCCTGGCCGTTGGCCACGATCTCCAGGCGCAGGGGGCAATCCCCCACTTGGCCATGGTGGTGCGGTACAGGGCCTGGAAGAGTGGGTTCATCCTCGCGATGAGCACGGACACGCGCGTCGCGC
>JAAUTF010000328.1 GCA_012031775.1 Candidatus Altimarinota bacterium
CACGATGCCCTACTCTTCTTTTGGTACCGCGACTAAGGGCAGTAGTACCACTCGTACGCTTTTTTGCACTGGCGCATGGTGCTTTGATCAAGTCGTATATTGTGCTGCCGCTATGTATCTGCGCGATGCGACCACCGCCCTTGATGCGGACAACGGTGAAGTCGCCATAGCTATCGATCGGTTCAAGGCCTAGCACTTCCCGCAGGCGCTGCTCACCGATGCCTTCGATCAGCGCTTTACGCAGCGACGTATTCCCATGCCCTTGATAACGATCAAGTATCCAGTGCGGATCCCATTGCTGCATCGGCAGGGAACCTAGCTCAGGGGGCACGACGATACCGTGACAAAAATAATAGTCTAGGCCTCCCAGGCAGACAAGTGCTGGCCTGGCATCGGCGTGAAAGCGGCCCTTTTCATCGAGTAGGGCGATGAGCGGGCGCTCGCAGATCAAACACGTTCTTGGGCCACCGATAAGCCAGCCACAGCTGTGCAGCAGCGCCTGAAACGCTGCCCAGTCAGTGTCCTCGATCGAACAGCCCAGTTCCTGCACGCAAAAGTCGATCCGGCTGGCGGTGTAGCACGCTTCGCCCGTGCTGACACGAGTGTCGTACCAGCGCGACATAAGATCGAACACGAAGGCGCGATACCAGGGGACACGGGCTTTAAGCATGTCATAACTAGTCGGTGTGTCTGCAAATGATGTCCGGGGCCAGGGGGCAGTAAAACGGTAATGCCCGTCGGTGTATCGTGAAAGCGAGAGCTGTAGTACCACCCGTGGCGCAAGCTGCGCGCAAACGCGGTCGAGCAGGCTTTGTTGCAGTGTAGCCAGCGGCCGGCGTTGCGCTAGCGGATACACAATGGTGGGTGGCCAAGCGAGCCCCGAACGCGCGAAGGCGTCGAACGCTGCAAAGACGTTGTTGTAGAAGCGTATTCTGGGCGCGGCAGCCCGTAGCGCGCATAGACGGCGCTGACTGCCGCAGTGGCGCGCTCGCAATCGAGCGGCCCGGTCGTCGTGGCGACGCTTTGCCAGCGGCGGTGATAGTCGTCGAGGTGCTCCATCAAAGCAGATCGGGCGGCTGTTGGTGCGTAGGCCATGTGAACCTCCAGACGCTGTGGCTGTCCGGTTCAAGCGCTGCGCGAAAATTGTACCACCGCCCGCCGATCTTTAAACCTCCACTTGACTCTCCGTCTGTGGGAGGGTCTATAGTGGCCCTACAGCAGAATTCAGCATTTAGAAGCGCGAGCGGATCGCAATGCACCTCGGGCGCACCGATTGGCGCACTCGACCTGACCACGACCCACGCGAACCTGGGAGCGATCATGTTTCGTATCGGCGATTTTTCCAAGCTGACCTGTGTGTCGATCAAAATGCTGCGTCACTACGCCGAGCGCGGCTTGCTGCCACCGGCCTCTGTCGATCGCGCAAGCGGCTACCGTTATTACACGGCAGATCAGCTGCCGCGCCTGAACCGCCTGCTTGCGCTGCGCGATCTCGGCTTCAGCCTCGACCAGATCGGCGGCTTGCTCGATCAGCCGCTTTCCTCCGCCGAGCTGCGCGGGATGCTCAAGCTGCGCCGTGCCGAAATCCTCAGCCAGGTACGGCTCGAACAACAGCGGTTGGCGCGGGTCGAAGCGCGCCTCTACCTGCTCGACCAGGATACTACCGCTGCACGATACGATGTCGTGGTGCGCACGGTGGCTCCACAGCTCATGGCCACGCTGCGCCAGACAGTGCCGTCGCTTGGTGAGCCGATCGCCGAACTGTTCGACACGCTTGAAGCCTATGCCGCCCGGCACCGCGTGCGCGCGCCGAGCAGCCCGTTGACGATCTTTCACGATAGTGCCTACCGCGAAACCGATCTCGATGTCGAAGTGGCTATACCGCTGCTTGATGAAGCACCGCCCTGCCCGCCTGTCATCCTGCGCAATGTTCCTGGCGACACTATGGCGTGTATTGTGTATACCGGGAGCTACGAGCGTACGGCCGATGTCTTGCAGGCCTTGCTGGTCTGGGTGGCGGCCCACGGCTATGCCATCAACGGGGCGCTGCGCGAAGTGTACTTGCGTTTTGGCGCTGACAACGGCGAGCAGTTGGGCCTGCCGAGCGCCTTTCTAGCCGACGATCCGCCGCTCTATGTCACCGAGGTGCAGCTGCCAGTACAAAGGAGGGAAGACCATGCGTTACCGACTGTTGGGGCCGAGCGGGCTACGAGTGTCTGAGTTGTGTCTGGGCACGATGACCTTTGGTGAAGATTGGGGCTGGGGCGCTGATAAGGCCACGAGCCAGCAGATCTTCTCGCGCTTCGCGGAGGCCGGCGGCAATTTCATCGACACTTCGAACAACTACACTAACGGCACCAGCGAGCGTTATGTTGGCGAATGCATCGCCGCCGAGCGCGATCGCTACGTCGTCGCCACGAAATACACCCTCCGCCTGGATAGCAGTAACCCGGCGGATATCAACAACGGCGGCAATTCGCGCAAAAGCATGCTGCGCTCGGTCGAGAACAGCCTGCGACGGTTGAACACCGACTACGTCGACCTGCTCTATTTGCACATGTGGGATTTCACCACGCCACTGGTTGAAGTCATGCAGGCTGCAAACCAGCTTATCGCCGCCGGCAAAGTGCTCTACTTCGCCTTTTCCGACACCCCAGCCTGGGTTGTCAGCCACGCCCTGGGCCTGGCCGAGGCGCATGGCTGGGCGCGCCCGGTGGCCCTCCAGCTACCGTATTCGCTGCGCAGCCGCGATGTTGAGCGCGCCGAGATCCCCATGGCCAATACGCACCAACTGGCGGTGCTGGCCTGGGGTGTGCTCGGGGGCGGTGTGCTCACCGGTAAATACAGCCAGCCCGACGATCGCCCCCGTCGCGAGAGCGATGTCGCTGCGCCTGATATCGCGCTTGGTGAGGCGGTTATGGCGATTGCCCGCGCGAGCGGGCGCAGCCCGGCGCAAGTGGCCATAAACTGGGTGCGCCAGCAGCCGGGCAACATTATCCCCATTCTTGGCTGCCGCTCATTAGCCCAGCTCGACGACAACCTCGGCTGCCTCGATGTCGTACTGAGCCCCGACCACCTCGACCAACTCGGCGCGATCGCACCGTTTACGCTCGGCTTTCCCTACCGCTTCCTGCACAGCGCGCATGTGCGTAAGCTCATCTTCGGCGAGACCTTCGCCCTCCTCGATCGATAATAGGGCTTATACCATTTTTGTTTGAACAGACCGCATTCGGTGCCAACGGCTGGCGCATCGGCACGACGTACACAACAACTTGCAACGATCTGGCCTTTGCGCTATTTGTTCTTACAGAAATGTAAGGTATAATCCGCCCACGTCGTACTACCGCATTCTTGCAGCCGGCACATTGTGCCGGCTTTGTTATCCGCGCGTAGTAGAGCAAGGTGGAAAGCACGGTGTTTATGATGGCTAACAGAGATAGCAGTGGCACAGAACATGCACCGTGGTTCTTCCTAACCTTGTCGATCGAGAGAGGTTCTTGTGAAGCACAGTTTACGCACGATCATCGCCGTTCTGGCGGCATTGCTCATGCTGCCTACGCAGGCCTTCGCCGAGGGCAGCCGCGATCTCTTCTTCGAAGGAGCTATCGGCAATCGCGCTAATATCGAATGGCGCAACAGCTTCTACGGCGCAGGCGACAACTTCATTTTGCGCCGGACGCTGTTTTTGTCTACCTTGAAGCTGATGAGACGCTGGTGCTCGGTTCGAGCGCGATCAATGTCGGCGGCTCGCCCAACCGCGGCGATATTCGTGTCTATAATCCGAACACGCTTGGCGGTCGCATCGGCGAAGAGACGTTTCCAACAACGCCATCGTTCAGCTGTGTTGCATATGGACAGGCGAATGGAGATGCAAATCTCGGGCGCATTGGCAGCCGCACTGAAGAGTTGGCTGGCCCGAATACGACCGATAACGATGTGCCCGATGGCTTCGACCCTTGCCTTTATCAAGCACCTGAGCAAGGCCTCTACGGCGTGGTTTTCTGGGGGCCGTCCGGCGATAACCGCGATACGCAAACAGTGCCTTCCGGCCTTGTCGATCCCGAGGCGCGCGATTTTGGCCCGCGCCAAGATACTAGCATCACCGCTTGGGATGTAACGGTGCGCTCCGACTCCGCTGAAGTGGCAGACGAGGAAGGACGGCTTTTCACCTATTCGGCGGCTATGATCGCCAATAATAACGGCCAGCGCATTCAGGGCGAAGTGTATATTCCTACCACCGATGGCTTTCTCTATCGCGTCTTTCTCAGCGCCGACCCTTCGGGTTTGTGGTCTATTCGAATCGTTTCGGTTTGTTAATACGATGGTGCGCCGCTCTATCATAATGTGCTGGCTGATCCTACGCTTACTGCGTTCCAGCAGAATCAGCTGGTTGGTCTGCAAGGCGGAGTTCGCCTTGACCTGCCCGAGTACCCGATCTTTTTTAACGAGCCGACCGACGCAGTGCGCACCGCACTTAATCTGCCGCTAGAGCCAACAATCCCGCGGATACGCGAGCTAGACTTTATCAGCCCGAATGAGACAATCACCACCACGGTGGGTGTTGGTGGCCAGATCCGCTTTACTATGAGCGGCCCTGGTGTTTACTCGCTAGTGCTGAGCAAGGATGGGGTGAACTTCGATCGCACCGATGAGGATAACCGTACCTTTATTGGTTTTGTTGAAGCTGCTGGTGAGGTTATGCTCGACTGGGATGGCACAGATAACGAGGGCGATGCGCTGCCACCTGGGCGCTATACGCTGCGTGGCCAGATGCAGGGGGGCGAGATGCATCTGCCGCAGATCGATGTCGAGAATAATCTTGATGGCGGCCCGATCATCGAGCTGACAAACCCACCCGGCGGAGAGTGTCCGGATTTTATCGGTGGTTGTTTTGCCGCCTTCTACGATGATCGCGGCTACGAGACCGCGAATGGCGATATCATCGGTACTGCGATCAATGGCCCGCTCTGCGCCCAGCCTAACAATGGGCTTGTGCCTGATCCACCTGCAAGCGACCCGCTGCTAGGTTACGATAGCCGCACTGATGATCGCGCTTGGGGCTTTACCACTGGCGGTAATCCACCGGTCGTTTGCGATCCGCGTGGTGGCTTTGGCGACAAGAAGGGCATGGATTACTGGGTGTTCTACCCCAGCGAGGAGATCGATGCGCCGCTTTATATTGTCGAGCCGACCGCGATCGAGTTACGGAGTTTCAGTGCTCAGCGTGTCAACTTGGTGGCCCAACTGCGCTGGGAGACCGGTGTTGAGCTCGATAGTGCAGGGTTCCATCTGTATCGCAGCGCTACAGCAGCGCGCGCAGATGCCGTGCGTATCACCGATGCATTGATCGCAGCGCAGGGCTCGGCGCAGGTCGGCGCGAGTTATCGTTTCGTCGATACAACGGTGCCGCTGGGTGAAGCAGCCTACTACTGGCTGCAAGAGATCGCGCTCGACGGTTCGAGCAGCGAGTATGGTCCCTTTGCCCTCGGCGCGTCTGCGCTGACACAGCAGCAGCAGATCTGGCTGCCGATCGTGCGCTGGTAAGACAAAGCGCACGGCGGTGATTTTGTCACCGTCGTGCGCCTTTGATGAAACGTTCATAAGTAGCTGTGTGTCGCCCAACCTGAGTGCCGCTCTGTTCCACTTCAATGTGATGCACAGCCTGTAAGGCGTGATCACTGGTCTTCACTAAAAGCCGCTTAGCGCGGCGCACCCCTTACTCGATAGCGTACAGCGTTCCATCCGCCAGCGCAATATACAATCGCCCGGCGCTGAGCGCGCTGCCCGCAATCTGGCCAGCCTCTAGTTGCAGTTCCCAGCGCGGCTCGGCGCTTTCAGGGCTGTACGCCGCACAGCGCACCGGGCCGCGCGTGCCGCATATCGTCAGCGTGCCATCGGCGTTGGCCGCCACTGCTCGCGTCTCTTGTAATGGAAAAAAGAGGTTATTTTTGAGCGTGCCGTCGTTGTCGATCCACACCAGCCGAGTGTCGGCAAAGTCGCTGCTATAGAGTAGCCAGACTGTCTGTTCAACCGTCGCGCCGCTGTCTGAAGGGAAGAAGACCACATTGCCTTGCGCTTCCCAGGTTATGGCTCCTGGTGTTGCGACGCCGCCTTCGACAATGCGCCAGGGCAGCGCACTGTGGCTGCTGCGGTAGTAGTTACGACCATTCGCACCAACAAAGTATGTTGGGTCGTTGAACTCAGCGTCGTCGGGCACCAGATCGAGCCCTAGCAGGCTGCCATCTGTGGTGCTAAAGGCGACGTTCTTCAAAAAAACCAGGCTACCGTCGGCGCTCAGGCGTGGCACGATTTCGAGATAATTGAGCTCGCGGTCACCATTTGCCCAGCGCGACTCGCCGGTCGCTGTCACGGCCTGAACGCCGTCGATGAGCGTGTAGTAGATCGTACCATCGGTTGCGACGATCGGCCCCGAGGTGCCGTCGGCGCGATAGCTCGATTGAAAGCGCCAGCGCAGGGTTCCATCGGGGGCAACGGCACTCAGCCCGGCTGCCCGATCGACCACGTAGATCGTGCCGTCTGGCCCGATGGCTGGCGTGCCCATCGGCGTATGGCCGAGCTCTACGGCCCAGCGCGGCTGCCCCTGGGCATCGAGCGCGTGCAGCGTTCCCGCCAGATCGGCGAC
>JAAUTF010000329.1 GCA_012031775.1 Candidatus Altimarinota bacterium
CAGGACCAATGGGGCACCCGCTTCATGACCTGGCGCGAGGGCGAGCGTGTCGGCACGGATGAAGCCGGCAACGTCTATTACCGCTCGCGCGGCGGGAAGAAGCATCCGGCGCTGGGCCACGAGCGCCGCTGGGTAGTGTTCAACGGCGAGGCGGAAGCCAGCCGCGTGCCACCAGGCTGGGCCGGCTGGCTGCAGCACACCGTGGATACGCCGCCAAGCTTCGAGGCCTACGTCCCGCGTGAGTGGGAGAAGCCGCATGTGCCCAACCTCACCGGCAGCATGCACGCCTATCGCCCCAAGGGCTCGGCGGCGCTGGGCGGCGAGCGGCAGAAGACTGGTGGCGATTACGACGCCTGGCGGCCCTGAGAGGCGGCGCGGCCCTTTTTTTCGCCCGTTCCGGCGTGATACCAGCAGCGTTATGACAAGTACGCTTCTGCTTCGCCTTGCGAATCGCTCCCGCGGCCTGCTCGCCGCGCTGCTGGCGCTAAGTGAGGATCACGGCGCGAGCGAGTTGGGCGAATGCCTTGCCGATAGCGCGCTGGATGCCGGTACACGCTGGCTGGCGATCGAGTGCCTTGGTGCGCATCCAGCGGCGCTGACCCCGATGCTGCGCTACCTGGAGGGCGGCACGCTCGACTCGTTTAACGCCGGGCAGCTTATTGCAGCTATCGGCAGTCACGCCAACCTTCAGGCTTTGCCAGTTCTCCGACGGCTGGCCGATGATCATCGGCTCGATCTCTACCTGCGGCTCTGCGCGGTGCGCGCGCTCGGAATGGTGGCGGATGCAGCGGCGGTTGCGGTCTTGATGCCGATCGGAACCGATGCGAGCGCGCCACTCGTGTTGCGTGCTGCCGCGATCGCAGCGCTGCCTGGGGCACTCGATCCAACCGTGCGGCGCACGCTGCGCGATCTGCTGCGCCAGGAACGCCAGCAGACCGAGTTGGTTGCGGCGGCGGTGAGTAGCCTTGGCCGCGCCGCCGATCGCGAGGCGCTCCCGCTGCTTCTGCGTTATGCGCAGAGCGAGCGTAGCGATGAGGCGATCGCCGCCATTGAAGCGCTGGTCGCGATCGGCGATGCCACTGTCGTGCCAGTGCTTGTCCACGTCTCGCAGAGCGCCGTGGTGGCGGCAGCAGTGCGCCTGCGCGCCGTTCAGGCACTGCTGCAGCTCGCGGGCGACGAGTATCTGCCGCTCTTGCAGAGCTACCTCGACAGTCGCCAGCCGGCACTGCGCGAACAGGCTTACGCGGTGCTAGCTGCACACGATCCAGGTGATCTGCGGCTGCGCACGCCGCTGGCCGATCTGCAAGCGCCGCTAGCGCTACGTCTCCAGGCCATGACGGTGCTCGCCACCGAACGCCCGCACGATCCGGTTGCGCTTGCTATTCTCGAAGCAGCAGATGAGCCGCTGCAACTACGACTGCTAGCGGCCACCGCACTGGCGTTCTCCCGCGATACACGCATGCAGCAGCATCTGCTGGCGATCGTCGTCGATGCGACTGCCCCGCCACTGCTGGCACGGCGCTGCTTTGAGGCCCTCGCTGATGGTGAGGACGCTGCGACACGTTTTGTGTTGTACCAGATCGCAATGGCTAACGATGAACTTGCTGAGCGACGCTTCTGGGCCAGCGAGTGTGTCCTCAATCTCCGGTTGAGGGATGTGGCTGCACCCTCCTCACTGTATCAATCAACAGGAGTGGGCCATGCCCATACGCATATTTGTGATCGACGACGAACCGCTTATCGGGCAGTTGCTCGCCTATCAGTTGAGCGGTGCGGGCTACGAGGTGTTGACCGAACAGGATGGGTATAAAGCGCTCAGCCGCTTTGCGCTGGTTGCTCCGGATCTGGTGCTGCTCGATGTGATGATGCCCAATATTAACGGCTGGGATGTGTGTCGCCAGATCCGCAGCGCCTCCAACGTACCCATCATTATGCTGACTGCCAAACAGGGCGATAGCGATGTTATCACTGGTTTGACGAGTGGTGCCGATGATTATATCGGTAAACCGTTCAGTATGGGGCAGCTGCTAGCGCGTGTGGAAGCTGTGCTACGCCGCTCAACTCCCCACTCCGGCGAGTTACGGCGGCCTATGGTTGCCCCCCCGGCGTTCGCTACCAGCGCTCAACGTGCGCCTGCTGTCATTCTGCCCCCCCCGATAGCACCGCCGGAGGAAAGCCCCCCGACCACCGAGCCGCCGCGCCTCGGCCCGCATCTGGCCGCGCTACGCCAGTCGCGTGGGATGTCGTTGCACCAGGCCGAACGGGTCTGTGCAGTGCGCTGGGAGTTTTTGCAGGCCATCGAGACCGAGCAGTTTAACTTTGTGCCGCGCGCCGAACTGCGTCAGGCGCTTAACTCCTACGCCACGTTTCTTGGCGTCGATCTGCGCCCCTATCTACAGCCGCGCCGTAAAGCGGCACGCCAACCCCTACCTTTTTCCGTCGCGATCAGCGCGCTGCTGTTGATCGCTGTGTTGTTGGCAGCCGTCAGTTGGTACGTGCTTTAGCGCTTGGCAAACCCTAAAACGGCATAGATGTTGTTACACCGCGTTTGACGAGCGGGCCGCTTGCGCTCGTTTGTCAAACGCGGTATTCTTTATAAAGTCAATATTTGACAAAGCAGGAATGTATAGAAAAGCCCGAAGAGGAGTGAGAGTTTGAACCAGCGACGAATCGTGCTGATCACCCTTGGCATTATGACCAGCCTATTCCTGGCCTCGATGGAGAGCACTGTTGTGTCGACCGCGATGCCAACCATCGTTGCGCAGCTCGGTGGCCTGGAGAGCTATAGCTGGGTCTTTGCAATTTACATGCTTACATCGACGACGGTCGGCCCAATTTTTGGCCGCCTGTCCGATATCTACGGGCGGCGCCCGCTCTATCTTGTGGCGATCGGCGTCTTTATGCTCGGCTCGCTCTTCTGTGGCTTGGCGCAGAACATGCCGCAGCTGATCGCGGCGCGCGCCGTACAAGGCCTGGGCGCGGGCGGCCTCTTGCCGCTGGCTTTTATCATTGTTGGCGATATTTTTACTTTTGAGCAGCGCGCGAAAGTCCAGGGCCTCTTTTCTGGCGTCTGGGGCATTTCATCGGTGCTCGGCCCGCTGATCGGCGGTTTTTTTGTCGATAGTGTTGGCTGGCAGTGGATCTTTCTGATCAATATTGTGCCGGCCGCGCTTGCAGCTGTTCTTGTCTACGTGGCCTGGCAGGGTGTGCCGCAGCCTACCGGCCCGAAATTGGCGATCGACTACGCCGGCTCGGCGCTGTTGATCATAAGTGTCAGCAGCCTGTTGCTCGGCTTAAACGAATTGGGCACGCTGCAATCGTCGGTGTTGCTGGCGCTCGCTGCTGCGACGCTCGCTGGCCTTATCTGGGTTGAAAGCCGCGCTGCTGCGCCGATCATCCCGCTGGGCCTCTTCCGTGATCGCATGTTTGCGGTAGCCTGCGCGCACGGCGTTCTTGTCGGCTGGGCGCTTTTCGGTAGTATGTCTTATGTACCGCTTTTTGTGCAGGGCGTGCTTGGTACCACCGCTACCGAAGCTGGTTCGACGCTTACACCGATGCTGATGGCCTGGGTGATCGCTAGTATCATCGGCAGCCGCCTCTTGCTTCAGTTCAGCTACCGCTCGATCGCGATCAGCGGCATGGCTGGCCTGGTCGTCGGTGGCTTCCTGATGACACAGATCGGCGTCGACACGAGCCGTATCATGCTGATGTTTAACCTGGCCTTGCTCGGCATCGGCATGGGGCTTTCTATTCCGGCCTTCCTGATCGCCGTGCAGAGCACCGTGGCGAAAAGCCAGCTTGGTGCGGCCACCGCAACGCTGCAGTTCAGCCGTAATATCGGCGGCACACTTGGCGTCAGTGTGCTCGGCGTGATCCTCAGCATGCGCCTGGCGGCCTATCTGCGCGAGGCCGGCTCATCCGGCTAACTTGCCGCTCGACGGCTTGCTCGGCGAGGGCGGCACTACTGCCGCTATCGACGCTGCCCTGCGCCCGGCGCTCGCCGGCGCTGTGCGTGATGTTTTTATCGCCGCCTTTATCGCCGCGTTCTTCGCCTTTATCGCCACCCTGCTCGCCCCACGTGGCAATATCGCCGATCTGCGCGATCGCAGCCGCACCCCTGCTGAGCCCGAGGCCGCGCCGCTGCCAGCCGGAGATTAAGACACATACGAGGCGCGTGGTGTAATACCACGCGCCTCGCATTGCGTACTATTTCTCATAGTGGTAGCGGCAGGCGATAATGATAACGTCCCCTGTTGCTACCATATACACAAGACGGTGTTCGTCATTAATTTGCCGCGACCAGTAGCCCGAAAGATTCGCTTTTAGCGGTTCGGGTTTACCAATGCCGTTCAAACGGTGAACGACAAATATCCTTTATTAACTGGTTGATGCGCTTGAGAAGTTTTCGGTCGTGCTCCTGAAACCAAAGATAATCTTCCCAAGCAAGCAATGTAAAAACGACTCTCACCTATCGTCCAGTTCCTGCTCATGCACCTGGCCAGCTTCTGCTTCAACAATTGACGCTCGCAAACGTGCCGCATTAGCCGGATTAGACAAAAGATAGAGGGTTTCTTTCCAGGAGTTATATTCGTCAAGAGAGAGAAAGACCACGCGCTGACCATTCTCGCTGACTACAATCGTAGGCTCGGCATCCGCAATAACTTGTTCAATAAGCTGCTCTAAATTATTCTTGGCGTCTTTGACGGTGACAGCATTCATTGTTGCTTCCTCTCTAGGAGATGTAATCCTCTTTCGGATAGTATCGCAAAACGTTTGTTGTTCCGCAAGGGCATTTATATTAAACTTATACCACCAACGTGTGGGTCAATCGTGCCAAAAATGGCAGAGCCTACCAATTTCTCGTGTAGACCGCAATGGCTGAACACGCATCGAATCTGATCTCGTGATCCAATCCAAGCACCCAGGGCTTGAACCTTTGAACGGGCGATAGGAGCGAATATCCGTACCAGAAATGGGAACGCAGGCACTACTCGTCCGGCAACGGTCTGCGCCCGCGGAACGCTCATCATACGTGCGATCTCGCCGACAACTTTGTTAACTGTCGGTCGGCGAAGTGTGCCATACTGAGCGAGCCGCGCTCTTGGTTCGTAGTTCTTGGTTCGTAGTTCTCGGTTCTGTGCTCTGCGCTCTCATGGTACAATAGCTTTCGCTTTTAGGTTGGTGCTTGTCGTGGAAAGGGCCGAAGGGTTGAGCGCAGCTATTGAGGCCGTGCGGGGCATGCGCGATGTGCTGCCCGCCGATCAGCGCGAAATCTTGCGTGTTCGCGCAGCGCTTGAGGCGCTCGTCGCCGAGCACGGCTTTGCCTTTCTCGATCTGCCGATCATCGAGCATCGCGATCTTTATATGCGTAAGCTCGGCGAAGAGTTGGTCGGTAAGGTCTATGAGTTTACCTATGGTCAGCGCGAGCTGGCGCTGCGCCCAGAGTGGACGGCCTCGGTGCTGCGCGCTTATGTCGCTCATTTGCAAGACCAGCCGCTGCCGTTGCGGGTGGCCTATAGTGGCCCGGTCTTCCGCTACGAGCGCCCGCAGCGCCTCACCTATCGCCAGTTCACTCAGGTTGGTGTGGAGCTTGTCGGCGGCCCCGCGCCGCGCGCCGATGCCGAGGTGCTGGCGTTAGCCTGTGCTGGCCTCGATGCCGTCGGCATCGCCAACTACGAGGTGGTGATCGGTCATGTTGGGCTGATTCGGGCGGCACTCGCCGGTCTTGCACTCAGCGAGCGCACGCGCGGTATTCTTATCTGGAGCATGGAGCGGATGCGGCAGCAGGGCGTGGACGGTGTACGCGCGCGGCTAGCTGCTTCGCTCGGAGAAGCGCCCGACGATTTTCCGCTGCCTGATGGCCTCGACGATGAAGAAGCAGCGCAGCTGCTGCTGCGCGTTTTCCGCGCTACCCAGGTCGACCTGAATTCTGGCACGCGCAGCCCCGAGGCGATCGTGGCACGCTTGTTGCGTAAATTGCAGCGCGGCGATGAGCAGCCCGCTATCGAGCAGGCCTTGGGTTTGCTCGCCCCGTTGGTGTCCTTGCGCGGCGCACCCGCCCTTATTTTGCCCCAGGCCGAGGCCTTGTTGCGCCAGCATACTGTGCCGATCGATGCGCTCGCTGAGCTGCAGGCGGTGCTGGCGCTGCTCAAGGCCCACGGTGTGCGCGACGAGCGTCTGGTCATCGATTTTGGCCTCGGGCGCGGCCTGCACTATTACACCGGCTTGATCTTCGAGATCTACGATGCCGAACAGCTGCAGCTCGTGGGCGGTGGTCGCTACGACGATCTGGTTAGCGCGCTTGGCGGCCGTCAGGCTACCGCAGCCGCTGGCTTTGCTTATGGCCTTGAACGTGTGGTTGCTGCGGCCCTACGTAGCGCTGCGCCGCGTGAAGCGGTGGTACGCGAGGTGCTGGTGGCTGCTGTCGGCGAGTCTAGCTATGCCTATGCCCTCCACGTCGCCAACACGCTGCGCCAGCACGGCTTTGTAGTTAGTGTGGATGTGCGCGATCGCAGTGTTAGCAGCAACCTACGCGATGCTGCCCCGCCGCAACCTGGCCTATCTTGCCATCGTCGGCCCCGATGACGCAGGCCAGTGCGACGGTTATCTGGCGCGATTTGGTACGCCGCGGAGGAGCAGCGTA
>JAAUTF010000330.1 GCA_012031775.1 Candidatus Altimarinota bacterium
AGCGCCGCCGCCGGATACGCCATCTTCGCGACCAAACAGCTCGGCCATCACTGCGCCGGGGCTCACGCCGCGCGCCAGAATATAGCCGTGCTCACGATAGTTCGTAAAAATATAATCATCCGGCGTGAGCGCCGCCGCAAGACCGACGATCGTCGCCTCTTCGCCGATGTTGAGGTGACAGTAGCCGCCGATCTTCGCCTTGACATACATCTCGCTAGTGCGCTCTTCAAAACGCCGGATCAGCAACATCTGGTGGTAATAGTGCTTCAACGCAGCCGGATCTTCCTTGGTAAGATCGCGCTGCGGAACACCGTTGCTCACCACTGCCGAGACCTTCTCGTCCTGTGTTTTGGCCATCATCTTCTCCTGAAAGCTGTCGTCGAGCACAGCAGCGGACTGCGCCGATGCACCGCTAGGCGACGAAAGCAAGGACTTAGGTTCAACAACTTACATGCCAGGCGGGACAACATCGTGGACAAAGGCGCTAGCGGGGGCACCACAGCGCGGGCACTGTTCGGGGGCGTCGCTGCCACGCACAATCTCGCCACACCGGTCGCAGACCCAGCGCATGGCGATCTGGCGGATGAGATCCGAGCGACTAACAATGCCGACGATCTTGCCGTCTTGCAGCACCGGCACACGGCGTATTCGCTGGTTGGTCAGCAAATGCGTGATCTGCTCAACTTCAGTATCAGCGGTAACAGTAATAACCCCACGGCTCATAATCTCGCTTACAGTCCGACCGGATTTTGCGATTAAGTCGTGCTCGGTAACGAGACCAACCAGCGCGCCATTGGCGTTAACCACCGGCAGGCCGCTGATGCGCTGGCGTGACATGGTGCGTGCAGCATCCTCGATCGAGCTGTCCTCTTGCACACTAATCACATTACGGGTCATAATTTCTCGGGCTTTCATTAGCGCCTTTCCTTAGATAGCATCCCCGAGTTTCTGCCGCAGGTTATGCATTGCCAGCGGCTCCACCGCCAGCACTCATACCGCCCGTTGCCACCTCGCTTCGGGGTGCTCAGCTGCACGATACCCGTGACACAACAATTCTGGGGCCATCTGACCCCCTCAAACAGATTTTGTTCTCTTGGATGTGTGCCAACCTAAGTATAGCAGATGTGAGGTCGAGGCGAACAAGCGGCAATGCAAAGCAGGGCGAAGGGGTGGCGCGATGGGGCGTAGAGATCGGGCATGCGTGCCCCTACGCCCCGCCCGTGCCGCGCACGTAGATATCGGGCCAGGGTTTAAACTCGGTGGGGAAGGTGTCGCGCGCGCGCACACTGCCATTTTCGCTTACCGTGCGATACACTTCGACACGTAAGCCGCCGCGTGCGGTGTCGGTCTGCCGGGTTGTGCCGCGTGGAAGCTCCGGGTCGTCGACGTAGCGCGGCGCGGCTGGCTTGGGGATCTCCTCCAGCACATTAAAATCCATCGCCACTTGGCGGCCGGTGGGCTTGCCATAGATGGCCACCGTAAGGCGTTGGCGCTCAAGATTGACATAGCTCTCGACGAGCAGGTAGCTGTCGGTATCATTCTCAAAGCGCATATCGTACACGCCAGTGAAGATCGCGGCGTCGAGACCGGGTGGCTCGCCTAGTTCTTCGTACCAGCCGATGCGGAAGGAGTGCTCGTGGCGCTCGCTGATCGGTAAGCCGCCCCAGAAGGCCGCACGAAAGACGGTGGTCGAGACCTGGCACAGCCCGCCGCCCCATTCTTTTTGGGTGCGGTTCTCGACGATCGCATAGCCCTCGACAAAACCATTCTCGCGGTGACTTCGCCGAGGTTATCATTGAAGGAGAAGCTGCCGCCGGGTGGGATGAGAATACCGTTCATCTGGCGTGCGCCGGCGCGAATGTTCGTGATTCGGTAGGCCTCGGAATTAGCGAAAGAGCTGGTGCCGACGCCGACCGCCTCGGTGATACCAAGGCTCGCCAGGTTGCTCTCATTCACTGGCGGCGGGATAGGCACCAATCCGAGATCGAGATTGCGTGGGCCGCCGGTCAATGCGGCATTGATCTGCACGAGTGCGGCGGCGGCATCGAGGCCACGCCCATCATTACCCGGGACGGTGATCCGCAAATCGCCACCGTTCCAGGCCACCTGCGGCAAGGTGCCCTCCTCACGCAGCGCCGTCGCCAGCGGGAGCAGCGCGCTCTTGATTGCGTTCTGATCGAGGTCAAGCGCCAGATCCGGACGCCCATCGGGCGCGGTAATGCGCCGTAAATCCATCCAGTTCGCGATGCGCTCGGGTGCCCAATTCCAGCGGCAGATCGTGCCGCACTTGCTGGTGGAGCTGGCCAAGACGATCGGCCCGTTGAGCATGGTGCGAATGCGCGCTACCATTGGGGCCACATCGCTATCGCGCACTTGCGGCGTGATCGTGCGTGTGCGCAGCACAACCTGCTGTGGGTCAAGCCCCTGGAGCGCGGCCGTCATATCGGCGACCGTCTCATCTACCAGCACCTGTGTGCCGAAACGTTCCTGAGTGACGGTGAGTTCGGCGCCGCGGAGTTCAGCATCGGCATTCACCGGCACCTGCTCGACGGCACGCGCCAGGCTAAGCACATAGTGCTGGATGACCTGCTGGTCGACACTGATATGCAGCGGCAACTCAATACCGTATTGCCAGGTGGCAGCAACGGTCTTCATACTGTCGGAGCGAGCCTGACCGCGCCCGATCGTATGCGCCTGCGCGATGGCTTCGTCGATCTGTAAGCTCACGCCGAGATCGGCAGCCGAGGGCCGCCAGACACGCTCGCCATAGGTGATGGTGATCGGATTGTTGAGGAAACTACCGTAGTGCTTTGTCACCGCGCCACGGGCGCTAGCGACACGCATGCCGCCGATATCAACACCGCGCACGCTGATATTGGGGTAGATGCGATCGAGAAAATCGCGCTCACCGTAGAGCAGCGCAGCACCGATGCCAGCGGCAGCTAATGCGCCGATCGTGAGTAACACCATAAACCAACCGCCAATGGTGTTGCGCTTGCGCCGCCGCGCTTTGCCCACAGGATGGGCTTCGGGCCTTGGGGTCGGACAGATGGTCTGTTCGCTCATAGCTAATCTGCTGGGCCGCAAGACACAGCTTTGCTGCATCTTGCGGCCCAGCATGCGTAATTATTATTGCGGGAACTATAAAAAGTGTACACCGCCGCTTACAGCAGTGTCAAGGCTTTTTAATGAGGCGCAGATGACAAAGCCTACGCGCGCAGCTCTGTTAGGGCGTGTTCGACTTCGGCCCGTGTGAGGCCACCCTGTTCAAGCGCAGCTGCGTCGAGCGCGCTGAGTCGTTCGAAGAACGCGACGCCAAGCGCGACACGTTCGGGGTTGTCTGGCTCGTCGGCGATCAGCGCAAACAGGGTATCCTCGGCGCGTGCGAAGGCACCTTGCTGCTCGAAGTAGCGCAGCAGCGCGGCGAGTGTGTCTGCTGGCAGATGATAATCGTTTAGCGTCTTCGGCTAGCTCTTCGACGGTGGGCGCGAAATCGGGCGGCGGTGCCTCGGCATCGATCCTGCTGGCAAGGAGGAGATCGAGCGCGAGCAAGCGGCGCTCAGCGGCGACATCGAGGCTATTGCGTCGACCGTAGATCTCGGCTTCGGCATCGAGGAGCGCAGCGATGAATGCCGCCTCTTCGCGCCAATGCTCGCTTGCGCTAAAGCGCACGAGCGCGAGCACCTGGCTAGAATTGTGGCGGGTGAGCGTATCGACGCCCGTGCCCAGGCGTTCGCGAAAGGCCTGGTCGATCGCTACCAGGGCCAGTTCGTCTTTGCCGTCGAGGCTGAGGCCGAGCGCATAACGCACGATCGCACCAAGTTGCTGAATCATGCGCAAAATGTAATCGTCGCGGTATGACATATGCGTACTATACCACGCCTTGGTATGGCAGGCTGAGCGAGCGCCATCCTTTGAGACCCATCACACACCCTTTTAAAATCAGGTATCATGGCAGTAGCCGTAATTTTACTCCGAAGGAGCTTCACAATGACACCGGAACTGCGGGGGAAGGTTGCCCTGGTGACCGGCGCGGCATCGGGCATCGGGCGGGCGTCGGCGCTTGCATTCGCGCAGGCGGGCGCGAAGGTAGCGGTCGTCGATGTGGATCAGGTCGGCGGTGAGCAGACGGTGCAGTTGATCGAGGATCTGGGCGTCGATGCGACCTACATCGCTGCCAACATGTCTAGCGCGGCGGAAGTCGAGTCGATGGTTAAGCAAACGGTGTCGATGTTTGGGCGGCTCGACTACGCGCACAACAATGCTGGCATCTCCGGCGACCAAGTATTGCTTGCCGAGTACGACGAGGCGATGTGGGATACAGTGATCGCCATCAACCTGAAGGGCGTGTGGCTGTGTATGAAATATGAGATCCAGCACATGCTTAAACACGGTGGTGGCGCGATTGTCAACACGTCGTCGACAGCCGGGTTGGTGGGATCGCGCGGCGTATGTGCCTACGTTGCGAGCAAGCACGGCGTGGTTGGGCTGACGAAAGGGGCGGCGCTTGAATATGCGCGTAGCAATATTCGTATTAACGCGATCTGCCCAGGCACGGTACATACTGCTATGATCGATCGCTTTGCCGGCAACGATCCGCAGGTGCTCGCGGCTTTCGCCGAGGGCGAGCCGATCGGTCGCCTCGCGCAGCCCGAAGAGATCGGCGCAACGGCCGTCTGGCTGTGTACCTCCGCCGCCTCTTTCATCACCGGTGCAGCCCTGCCAGTGGATGGTGGGCGCGTCGCCCAGTGAGGTACAGGTGAGTGGTTACAGGGTACAGGTGGCCACAGCCGCAGCACAGTGACCTGTGCCCTGTATGAGGTATGAACACTTACGAAGAAATCTACGCGATCGTGCGCCGTATTCCGCTAGGCCGGGTGACGAACTACGGCACGGTTGCGGCGCTCGCTGGCTATCCACGCCATGCACGGATGGCTGGGTACGCCTTGCATGCGCTTTCGGATCAGGAGGCGAGTGAAGTGCCGTGGTGGCGGGTGGTCAATGCGGGCGGCTTCATCAGCAACGCGTACCAACCGCAGCTGCAGCGGGAACTGCTAGAGACAGAGGGGGTAGTGTTCGATAGCGAAGGCCGCATCGATCGCAAGCGCTTCTGGTGGGATGGCGCCTGAGCGGCGCGCGTCACGTAGGGTCAGCGTATGCTCGCTGCTATGTGACACGCGCCCAACCGTGGGCCTGGCCATCGGTCACGCCGCCGAGTTCGATATACGCGCTCTCGATATTGAGCTTGTGCTCCTCGGTGTTGTCGCCAGTATGATGATAAGATTTTAACATCGCGATACAGGCCTGCACCGTTTCTTCGATACTGTAGCCGGAGCCGATCGCCTGCGCGACTTCGGAACGCAGCTCGGCCAGATACTCGCGGTCTTCCCAGACTCGGTCGGCGATGGCCTCGCTATTGTCGGTGGGGTTGCCGTGTCCCGGGATCAGCAGCGCGATCGGCAGTTCGTTCAAGCGGTCGATTGTATACTGGTACATCCCCAGGCTCTGGCTGACGAAGGGGATCTCCAGATCACTGAACATATCAGCCGCCCAGAACGTTTGCGTTTCGGCCTCGTAGACGGCGAACTGATCGGCGGCGTGGCCTGGCACCGCGATCAGATGGAGATCGATGGCCCCGACGCTGATCGTTAGCTGATCGGTGAAGGTGCTGCTAGGCGTAGGAATAGTGAAGGGCGTAGTGCGCACAAGCACGAGCTGTTGCTCCCAGCGTCCAATCGATTGCTGGATCTGTTCGTTGTAGCTTGTCACCTGCTGCAAATAAGCCTCGTGGGTCACAATCGGCGCTTCCGGCAAATGCTCGGGGCCAAGAATATGATCCCAGTGGCTGTGTGTAAGCAAGATTGTGCGCAGCGCAGCACCTTCGCGCTGAAGAAAGGCGGCGATACGCTCGACCTCATCCGGTGTAATACCGGGGTCGATCAGGCAGGCCTCGCCGTTGCTGATAACGATGCCGCTGTTGTAGTTTAAAAAGGCGCTGGGTGCGAGCCAGAGAAAATCGTTCAGCTGAGTTATATCGGGTGGCTGCCTGCGTTCGGGCTGAGCTAACACAAAACACTCTCTTTCCACGTCTTGGGATGCGGATCTTAGGAAACATCCCAACGTGAGTCGTGATGCATAAACGGTGACATATCTGCATGTGTGGGCTTACGTATTCCGGCTCACGCATCACTGGCAGACGGAACAACCAACAATTTTTGCATCCCTACAGTTGCGCCTGGCGTTCGTGCTGAGTGAGGATCGCCCCTTTGTCACGCGCCACCACCAGTGCTTCCACACAGGTCGGGTCGAGTTCAGTGCCCGCGCCGGCGCGTAAAATTGTGATCGCCTGTTCAGCGCTCATCGCCGGGCGGTAGGGCCGGTCGCTGGTGACGGCATCGAAGACATCGGCGACAGCGACGATACGCCCGATCAGTGAGATCTCTTCGCCGCGCAGCCCAGCGGGGTAGCCGCGCCCATCGAGGCGCTCGTGATGCTGGGCTAGCGCCTGCCACGAGTCGCTGAGCAGCTCAAGGTCGAGCAGGCCGTTCTCTTTCAGGAATTCATAACCGTAAAGCGGGTGCTTGCGCATGTTACGAAATTCGCTGTCGCTGAGACGGCTACGTTTTTTCAGCACCCGG
>JAAUTF010000331.1 GCA_012031775.1 Candidatus Altimarinota bacterium
ACGCCGCTTGGCACAGCAAGCGTGGGGTGCCGATGGCACCTGGGACACTCGACGGCGACCGTTGATGCGCCGGGCGAACGGAGCATTGTGGTCGAAGCGCTGGATGCGGCGGGCGCGGTGGCGGCAGCTGCCAGCCCAGTGATGTTGAACGTCGCCGCTGCCGCCCCCGTTATCGCTGCACCAACGCTGAACGCGAACGGGGCCGAGGGGCCGGGCGAATTTGTCTTCAGTGGACGCGGCACACCCGGCAGCGAGGTGGAAGTGCTGGTGAACGGCGAGTCCGTCGGCACGGCAACCGTAGGGGCCATGGCAACTGGCAGTTGCCATCGGCGCTGGAGGCAGGCGAGTATGATATCGTTGTCCGTGCGCTCGATGGAGACCAAGCCGTTGCTGGAGCCGAGACGACCGGGTCGCTGAGCGTGCCCGAGGCCGCTGTCGTGATCGTCGCGCCGACGCTGGAGCTTCCTGAGGGCGCAAGCGCTGGCGAAGTAGTGCTCGGCGGCACCGGCACGCCAGGCAGCGAACTGGCGATATTGGTCGACGGCGTGGCAGTTGGCACTGTCACGGTTAACGACGATGGCAACCTGGGGAGCTGCCGAATCGAGCTGGCGGCGGGTAGTCGCGAGATCGTGGTGCAGGCCCTGGGCGAGGATGGCAGTGTAGCGGCCGCCAGCGAAGCACAGCAGCTTGAGGTGGCGGCCCCGACCCTGGGCGAAGGCACAGCGCCGGTTGCGGTAAGCATCGACCAGCCGCAATCGGGTGCGACGGTGGCGAACGCACCGATCACGCTGGGCGGCACGGGCACGCCCGGCAGCACGATCGAGATCTTGACAGGTGACCAGGTCGTCGGCACGGTCACGGTCGGCGACGACGGGCGCTGGAGCTTTGAGGTCACGCCCGATGGGCCGGGCGAGATTAGCTACAGCGTGCGTGAGGCGGGCAGCACTGCGGTGAGCGCGCCGGTAGCGATCACAGTTGCCGATGTCACGCCAGCGACACCCGGCGACAGCGTCGTCATCGCGTTCCCGGCCGAAGGCGACGAGCTACCAGTTGGGCCATTCACGATGAGCGGCACTGGCCCACCTGGTACAAGCTGGGAAGTGTTGAACAGCGATCAGGTGCTCGGCACGGTCACGGTCGGCGACGACGGCACCTGGTCGCTTGATGTCACACCGGTGGAGGGTACAGCATCGTACAGCGTGCGCCCAGTGGGCGCGTCTGAAATCGTCGGCACCCCGGTGCGCGTAACGGTCGGCGAAGCTACCGCCGCGTGCGACGCGATCGCGGTGACCTGCGAGGTTTGGGTCTCACGCGAGGGTGGGCGCACATTGCGGCTGCGTAGCAGCCCTGGCGTGAGCAGCGAGACGCTTGAATTGCCATGCCAATTGGCACGCAAATGACTATCTTGGAGGGCCCGCAGACGATCGATGGTTTCACCTGGTGGCGCGTGCGCACAGTGGGCGGTAACGAGGGCTGGTGCGCACAGGAAGCCGGCTTAATTCCCCAGCCCGACTGAGACCGGCTCTCTAGTAGAAGTGCGGCGCAGCCCCGCTGTAAGCGCCGGGTGGGCATGCGCTGGCCTGTGTTAGTGGCTGGCAGAAGGTGGGAGCGATGCAACAAGCTGCATCGCTCCCACGTTTTATTTACGACCTGCCTCGCTACAACAACCCTAGATAGGGTGTAGTAAGAAGGCGGTGGGCACATGTGGCGACGCGGCGTGCGCGCACCGCCAGCCTCTCCACAAACTGTTAATGAAACTGTTAGCCGTTTGTAAGCGGTATCGAGCTATTGTTGTTATAATACAGCATCACCTACGACGAAACGGTAGCCCCTGTGATCCACGACGAACAAGAACGTTCAATGACCGAAGGCGAGCGCCTGCGCCCGCAACTCAACGTTGTCCAGGGCATCGCCTTCAGGCCTGGGGCGGTTGCCGACATCGTGCCCGGTTTGATCGGGCGTGATAGCGAGCTGCAAGCCTTACTCAACCATCTCTACCGCGTCATCGAGACCGGCTCGGCTCACCTGGTTACGGTGAGCGGCATGCCGGGCATCGGCAAGTCGCGCCTGGCCTACGAATTCCGCCAGTGGGTTGCACGGCTGCCTGAGGCCGTGCATTTTTACACGGTGCAGGCCGATGAGCAGACGGCACAACGGCCCGATAGCCTTGTACGAGCGATCGTGATGACGCTATTTCGTATCAGCGAAGGTGATACAGCGGCACGCGCGCATACACGGATCGTGCAGGGCGTCACACGGACGTTAGGCGCAGATAGTGTGGAGAAGGCGCATATCATCGGTCAGGCCTTTGGCTTCGATTTTAGCGACAGCCCGACGCTGCGCGCAATACGGCACGACACACGCCAGATCCGTGAGCGCGCGCTGCATTATGCATTGCAATTTATGGCAGCGTTTACGGCGCAGTCGCCGGTAGTGCTTGTGGTCGAAGGGCTCGACCAGGCCGATGACAGTTCGCTAGATGCGCTGCGTTTTCTAGCGGAACACGGCAAGGAGGTCGGGCTGTTGCTGCTTTGCCTGACGCGCCGTCGCTTCTTTGACCGGCGGCCGGATTGGGATGAACAGCTGGTAAACGCGAGCCGCATTGCACTTCAGCCGCTTACTGAGCGTGATACACGTCGGTTGGTCGGTGAGATCTTGCGTAAGGCAGGCAAGCTGCCGCTTGAGCTGCGTAGTTTGCTGATCGATACCGCTGAGGGCAACCCCTACTTTCTTGAAGAGTTGGTGCGGATGCTGATCGCCGACGGGGTGATCGTGACCGGCAGCGATCAGTGGCATGTGCGCGCGGGCCGACTCTCGCGTTTAAAAGTGCCAGGCACCTTACGCGATCTGCTGCTGACGCGCCTGATGATGCTGCCACCGGCAGAGCGCGAAGTGCTGGAGCAAGGCGCGGTATTAGGCCGCAGCTTCTGGGTCGGTGCGTTGTTGGCGATGGGGCCGGCGCTGCTTGAGCAAGACGAGATGCTGGCGCTGCTGCACTCGCTGACCTTGAAAGAATTAGTCGTAGCCCAGAGTGAGTCGCGCTTCCCCGACGATAGCGAATACGCCTTTCGCCACGGCTTGCTCGCCGAGGTGGCCTATGATCGTTTGTCGCCCACGACACGCGCCTTGCTGCATGGCCAGGCCGCCGAGTGGCTTTGCAGGCAAAACACGACACGCGGCGATGAATTTGCCGGCCCGGTGGCCGATCATTTTGAGCGGGCCGGGCTACTGACGCAGGCAGCTGATTATTACGGACGCGCAGCGCGACGGGCGCTGCTGAGCGGGGCGCTTGACACAGCGCAGCGCTATGTGCGCAAGGCGCTCGCCTATTTGCCGGTTGAGCCTGCCTATGTGGCGCAGCGACTAGACCTGCTTGCAATGCTTGGCCAGATCTTGACCGACCAAGCGCGCTCGGCCGAGGCCATCGGCTGTTACACCGAGATGCGCGCACTGGCGGAAGAGGTCGGCGATCTCTCGGCCCAGGTGCGAGCCTGGAACGGGCTAAGCTTAGTCTACGACGTGCTAGCGGAGACCTCGATTTCCCTCGATAGCCTGCAGCGCACGGTGGAGCTTGCGCGTCGGGCCGATGATCCGGTCAATCTGGGGATCGCGTTAGTACGTTGGGGCTGGTATTGCATTCGCAACGACGACGCGACGGGCGCGCTGGAGAAAGGCACGGCAGCGCTGGTGCTCTTCGAGCATCTCACCGATCGTGCTGAGGCGGCGCGTGCCCGCGGTATGCTGGCGATGGCCTATAATCTTCAGCTGCGCTACAACGACGCGTTTAACCATCTGGAGGCGGCACTTGCGGTGCATCGATCGCTCAGCGATCTGCGTGAAGTCACCGTTGAGCTGAACAACATCGGCTATGTTGCCAACCAGTGCGGCGACTGGGAACGCGCCGAGCGCGCGCTGAGTGAGGCGCTGCAGATCGCGCGCGAGACGGGCAACCGCACCAGCGAAATCTACACGCTCAGCAATCTCTGCGAAGCACACGTGGGCCTGGGCGCGTACACACGCGCCGAAGAGGAGGCGCGCCTGGGCATTCATCTCTGCGAGACGAGCCGCATCGCCGTCTTTGCCGATTTCTACTGGGCGCAGGCTGAAGCGTTGCTGGGCCTTGGCCGCGTTGACGAAGCGGTGGACGCAGCGCAGCAGGGTTTAGAAGTAGCACGGGCGAGGGAGCATATACGCGAGATCGCTACCGCGCTGCGCGTGCTCGGGATGGCGATAGCGCAGCTACCTGACCCAGCTGGTGCGCCGCCGTGCTTTGCCGAGAGCCTGCGGATGTTTGGTGAACTGGGTGCTGAGAGCGCCCGCCTGCGCACCTTGCGCGCGTGGGCGCGCCACGAACTGCGTAGCGGCGATGCAGCACGTGGTGCTGCGATGTGGCATGAAGCGCAGTTGGGGTTTGCGCAGCTCGGCCTTAAACACGAAGCAGCACGTATGCCACCCGTACGCTGAAGCGCCGGGCAGTTGGGCACGAAGCTTGCTGAAGCGGGCGAGCGCAAGGTAGAGCGGAATAATGAGGGCTGTGCCCCAAACCTCGCGCCAGAGGCGACGTTGCAACCGCCGGGGCCATGGGTGTGCCTTATATTGGCGGGGGCGCGGTGAAACTGGTACAATGAACGACAATACCTATGCGCAGCGGCCTGCGCCTCAATCAGGAGTACAGGTTATGAACGGACAGAATCTCGGGGCCGAGCTGCTCGTCCCGATGGTGGTGGAGCGCAGCAGTCGTGGTGAACGCGCCTTCGATATTTTTTCGCGACTGCTTAAAGAGCGCATTATTATGCTGGGCGGCCCGATCGACGATCAGATCGCAAATCTTGTGGTTGCGCAGCTGCTTTATCTTGACAGCGAAGCACCTGATCAGGAAATTCGCCTTTATATCAATAGCCCTGGCGGGTCGGTAACGGCAGGCCTGGCGATTTACGATACAATGCACGCAGTAAACGCCGATGTGTCGACAGTATGTATGGGTTTCTGCGGCAGTATGGCAACAATTGTACTGGCGGGCGGCGAGGCGGGCAAGCGGTACGCGTTGCCGAACAGCACCGTGCATATGCACCCGGCGGCGAGCGGTATGCAAGGGTATGCGCCCGATGTAGAGATTATGGCGCGCGAATTGTTGCGCAAGCAACAGCTCGGCCGTGAGCTGCTGGCGCGCGATAGCGGGCAGTCGATCGATCGTATCGCCCAGGATTTTGATCGTGACCTGTTTATGAATGCACAACAGGCCAAAGAGTACGGTATCATCGACCAGATTCTTATCCGCGAGTAAATGGCCGCCCTCCGTTTGTGTAGGGACGCAGGAGGGGCGCAGCATGCTGTGCCCCTCCTGCGTCCCTACGCAAATTCGCGCTCCCCGATATCCTCACGATAGTACCGCCCATTGAAGCGTATTTTTTCGGCGTTGAGCAGGGCGCGACCGCGTGCGCCTTGCAGGGTACCACCACGTGCGACCACCGTGAGCACATGGCCACCAGTGGTTGTGATGCCGCCTGGCAGCTCGTTGCGCCCCATCACCAGGCCGCTCAGCGGGTTAAACGCAGCGCTTGCCGCGAGACTGTGACGCAGCCCGCTGGCGTTGTGCGTCTGATGATGAAACACCAGTACCCCCGGCTCGATGTCGGAGAGGCCCTCGACCACCCCACCGATCGCATAGTGATGAGGGTAACCCTGCGTCACCAGGCTGATCGCCACACTCGCCTCATCGCGCCAGCGCAGGGGCGGCAGGCGATCGAGACGACGCACGATGGCGGCCTGTATCAACGGCGTTAAATCGTCCTCAAGGCGTGGCAGCACTACCTGCGCCTCCTGATCGCTCAGGCTACAACGCAAGGTGGTAATGCGAGGGCCTTGCTCGGTGACGATACAGTCGATGCCGAGAAAGCCCCAGTAGGGTAGGCCATCACGCTGCATCTGGGCGACAATCGGGAGCATCAGGCGATCGTGGAGGTAGGCGGCGAGCTTATGGGCGTAGCTGGAGTTGCCGGTATGCGCGCCCATTCCCGGTGCATAGGGGCCGCCATCGGCGCGCTCAAGGTGATGATAGATGCGCGTTGGCAAAAGCGGAATAGCCGTGGAGCCGTCGGTTAGGGCAGAAAAGCTAATATGGGCTCCCGTCAGATATTCCTCAACCACTACGATCACCTCGCTGCCATCGCTCGGCGCTACGGCGAAGAGCTGGCGTAGCGCTTCGAGCGCAGCAAGGCGCTCGTGGTACACACCACTATCGTCGCTGGGGCGGTCGGCGCGTACGATCAGCGGCAGCGGCTGGCTGGCGAGATACTTCTCAGCGGTAGCGAGATCGCGAAAGGCGCGCCGCGCGGGTGGGCAGTTGGGCGCGCTGCAGAAATTCCCGGGAGGCGCTCGAACTCCACTCAAGCTGTGTAGAGCGTTGTGACGGCCCGCAGACGCCGATCTGCACGGCGATCACTTCATCCACAAGGCCAGCGCGGAGCGGTTCACTACCGGCTGGTACAATAATGTCGACGCCGTTAGCAAAGGCCCAGCGCGCCACCTCCCCGACATCGTTCGGGTCGAGGTCGACCTGAGCCGCCAGCATAGAACTGCCGCCGTTGCCTGGGGCGCAGAACACCGTGACCTGTGGGCTATCGAAGAATTTCCACG
>JAAUTF010000332.1 GCA_012031775.1 Candidatus Altimarinota bacterium
CGCCATAGGTATAGAAACGGTGTGTGAGCGTCAATGTTGGCGGCTTTGCTACCAATATTTGACGCTCACACACCGTTTTTCTGAAGCCTCGTCTTAGAACGCGATCACGGCCTGAATGGCCTCGTGGGGGCGTTGGTCGAGCAGAGCGAAGAGGTTGCCAGCTTCCTGATACGGCGCACGCTGTGTGATCAGCGGCAGCAGATCGAGGCTCCCGTCGGCAGCAAGGCCCATAAAGGTCTGCGCGAGCCGCAGCGCGTCCCAGCGATATTTGAGCGCGGGGCTGACGCCGAAAATCTGCGAGCAGACCAGATCGATGCGGTTGTGATGAAATTCTTCGCCAAGGTAGAGGCCTTTTGCCCCTCGCCCTGCACAAAACCCAGCGCCACGGTTTTGGCCGAGTAGGCGCAGGCACGGATCGCCTCGTTCAGCGCCTGCGACGAACCCGAGGCCTCGATACAGATATCGGCACCACGCCCGCCGGTGCGCTCTTTGATCAGCTCGGCTGCCGAGCCATCGCGCCCGTCAATGATGCTATGCGCGCCGAGGCGTTTGGCCAGCTCTAGCCGCGTGTCGAGCAGATCGACGGCGATAACATGGGCACCAGAGAGGCGTGCGAGCTGCGCGACAAGCTGGCCGACCACGCCCATGCCGAAGATCGCGACCGTCTCGCCAAGATTGATCTGCGCGTCGAGGATACCGTTGAGCGCGATCGCGCCGATCTGCGAGAAGATGCCGAGCACTGGATCGACATGCGGCGGCAGAATGCGCTGGCGCGCGTATTCGGCCTGCACCACCGTTTCGCTGCGATGGCCCCATGTGCCATACACGCGCTGGCCGAGGGCGAGATCCTGCACCGCTGCGCCAAGCTCGATAATCACGCCGCACTCCTCGTAGCCCCAGGCCGGCATCGGGTAGCCGCGCGGCTCCTCGCCCGGGATGAACAGGCGGCGCGCTTCGTCCCAGCGCTTGTGCAAATATGGATTTGTACCACGATAGGCCGTCAACTCGGTGCCAGCGCTGATCCCCGAGAACAAGGTGCGTAAGCGCACTTCGTCGGCGGCCAGCGCGCGCGGCGCTTCCTCGGCGATAGCGATGGTGAACGGAGCCTGGAACATAACAACAGCGACCATGGCTGATGAGTCCTTTCAAAAAAGCTCTGCGCGCTCCACGCCTTCTGCGGTTTAGTGCGCACTCCACCCCGCGAGATAGGCAGCGACGGCAGCGGTGAAGGCGGCATCGAGATCGCCGCCGCGACGAAATTGACCGTTCAGTTCAAGCATCACAAAGCCGTGGACGAGCGCGAGCGCGCCACGTAGCGCAGCAAGCGCTCGTGCTTCGCCGCTGAGCAGGGCGATGCGTTGCTGTACCAGCAGCGCCATCGCTTCAAGCGCCGCCGCGTCGGCATCTTGGGTCGTAAAGGCCAGCACATAGCTCGCCGGGTTGGCGTGGGCGAAAGTGCGGTGCGCGTGCAATAGGTGTTGGAGCTGCTGCACCGGATCGCCAGCGCCGCTTTGCAACGCAGTATCGTAGGCGGTGAAGAGCTGTGTGTAGATACGCGCCACCACCGCCTGGAGCAACTCACCCTTGCTAGCGACATGGCGGTAGAGCGAGGGCGCTTTGATATTGAGCGCGGCGGCGAGCTGCGCGAGCGAGAGCTGCTCCATACCGTCGCGCTCGATCAACGTCTGTGCCATTTCCACAATCGCCTCACGGCTCGTCTGCGCCGGGTAGGGCATCGCTTAGACCTCGCTGAGATGCGTGTGTTTGAACGAGTCGGCGTATTTTAGCCCATAGCCGACTGTGCGATCCATCCCGATGTGGGCCAGCCAGATCAGCGCCAATTGCACGCCGAACGGTGCGGCGAGCGCCAGGCTTGCCAAGCCCAGCAACAGCGGCAGGCTAGTGGTATGCGCGACATTATACATGCGGCTGCCAAGCAATGTGCTACGCAGGTAGCCTAGCGCTGCCAGATCCGGTGCCAGCAGCAGCAGCGCGAATAGCCCCCAGCCAAAGCCCTGCCCGGCGTATAGGGCTACAGCTGTGCTGAACAGTGCTAGGCCTTCAAGCCGCAAAAGAACACCGGGCATCGTGATGCGCTGCGGGAACTGGGCTAAGCGTGCGATAGTTGCATGCATCGAAACTGCTCCTCAAAACTAATATTGTTACTCTTCAAGATTAATTGTATTAGTCTTTTGTGTTTTGTCAAGTGGCAATGTTGGGACATTCACCGCCATAGCTGGGAACTCCCATACTGTGCGCTCTGCTACGCTTGCAGCAGAAGGTCTGACGCAGGTTTGGTAGTAGGAGGCAGTCATGCATCGAGTTTTGCTTGGAGGAATGCTCGCACTAGTCGCCGCAATTGTGCTCGGCCTGCTCGCCAGCAGTCCAACGCCGTTGAGTGCGGCAACGCCAACATTGGCGCTCGTAGCACCTGAAGGAGTGCAGCCCTCAGACGGCGTGATCAATGTGCAACTGGTAGCACGCAACGTCAGCGATCTCGCCGCCTTTGAGTTCGATTTGCTCTTCGATCCCTCGATCGTACGTGTCAGCGGGATGACGGTCGAGCCAGCTTTGGGCGCGGTGTTGAACTGCGCTGCCGCAACCACACGCTGTGCGCTGAGCCTGGGGCCGATCGATGTCTCGACCGCAAACGAAGGCCGCGCCAACATCGGCGCGCTTAGTTATGGCGCAGGCACTGGTCTAAGTGGCGAACACGTGCTCGCCGTGATCCAGCTTGAACCAACCGGCAAAGGCGGCAGCACCACACTGCGCCTCGCCGACGCACTGATCAGCGATAGCAGCGCCCGACCACAGCAAGTCGCCGTGGAAGACACCAGCATCGAGTTCGACGGCCGCAGCCGCGTGTTCTTGCCCGTCGTGAACGCAGGGGAGGTGGGGCGATGACTATTCAGAAGTCAGGAGTCAGGAGTCAGGAGTCAGCATAGCGCTGCCCAAGTCTGGTTGCGCACTGAGCCGCTGTTGGGTGGCGCGTACGGCTTGAACAGTCGCCGCGAACTGCGGCCAGGCGTCTTCATAGTAGCGTATGAGCTGCTGCGGATCGGCGAGGTACGCGCCGTGCGCGTGGTACGTAGCAATCTGCGCCAGATCACGTATCACCCGGTAGCTATTATGCGCTTTTTTGAAGTTCTTCACGAACAACCTTGCGAAGCATCTCCTCAAGATTATGGTGATGGATATACTCGCGCAACGCTGTATTCATCATCGTTTGATAGTTTCCGCCGCTCTGTTGCTCGACTTGAGTGCGAAACCATTCGAGTATGTCTTCATCAATACGAATCGTAATACGAATTTTTCCATTCGGCACTGGAACAACTGGTCTACGCGTACCCTTCGTGAAATCATACTCTTCCTGCATGTCCTTATTCGTCATCGTGTTGTCCTTGCCGATACATTCGCCGCTCTTGGCGTGTTGCAGAGCAAACAATACTTCATCATATCCTGACTCCTGAATTCTGACTCCTGACTCCTCAAAATTGACACCGCATGCGCGCCCGTGTTATACTTCAAGAGTGTTGATAATCGAATATCGCTCATCCAGAGGGGTGGAGGGAACGGCCCTGCGAAGCCCCAGCAACCAGGTTATTGAGATTAATGCAGTAAGAATTGAGATGCGTCTTCGCAACGCGCTCATTCCTACTTTGCTCAGTTACCACAGGTGCTAACTCCGACAGCGCAAGCTGGGAGATGAGGTCAATGAAGCCTTCACACCAGCGTGTGAAGGTTTTTTATTGGGCGATGCTAGCGAAGGGCCGCCATGCAGCGGTCTCTTTCCAGAAAGGTATGTCTGTGAGTCCGGCACAGCAGCGGCAGTCCTATCTTGCAGCGCTTAAGGAGCGCGTGCTGATCTACGATGGTGCGATGGGCACCAGTTTCGATACCTTCGATCTGAGCGTTGAAGATTTTGGCGGCGAGCGCACCAACGGCAACCGTGACTATCTGGCCTGGACGCGGCCCGATCTGGTGCGCGGCATTCACCTGGCGTATCTGGAAGTCGGCTGCGATGTGCTGGAGACGAATACCTTTCAAAGTACGCGGCTGCGTCTTGAGGAGTGGGGCCTGGGTGAGCAGACACATGCGCTGAACAAACACGCCGCGCGCTTGGCGCGTACCGCCGCCGATGAGTTCAGCGCCCGCGATGGCCGCGCGCGTTATGTCGCTGGCGCGATCGGCCCCACCGGTATGCTGCCCTCGTCCGACGACCCGGCGCTCTCGGGGATTAGCTTTGATGAACTCTCTGAGATCTTTCGCGAGCAGGCCGTCGCCCTGATCGAGGGCGGTGTCGATGTGCTGCTGGTTGAGACCAGCGTGGATATTCTGGAGGTCAAAGCGGCGCTCGACGGCCTGCGCCGCGCAAAAATCGAGCTGAACCGCCCTGATATTGCGGTGCAGGCCCAGATCTTCCTCGATCTCTCGGGGCGCATGCTGCTGGGCACCGAAGTGCCAGCGGTGATCGCGACGCTGGAAGCTATGCCAGTGGATGTGATCGGCTTAAACTGTTCGACCGGCCCTGAGCATATGCGTGCGGCGATCGAGTATCTGACCAGCCATTCGCGCTTGCCGATCTCGTGCATTCCTAATGCCGGCCTGCCGATCGAGGTCGACGGTCAGGCGGTCTTCCCGATGGAGCCAGAGCCGTTTGCGCGCATTCTTGGCGAGTTCGTGCGTGAATACGGCGTCAACATCGTCGGCGGCTGTTGCGGCACCACACCGGCGCATATCAAGCGGCTGCGCGAGGTGCTCGGTACACAGCCACAAGCCGCAGCGCGCGCGATCGAATACATCCCTAGTGTATCGAGCGGGATCAAGGCCGCAGCGCTGCGTCAGGATGTCACCCTGACCCTGATCGGCGAGCGCGTGAACACCTTGGCTCGCGCAAGTCAAGAAGCTGCTGCTGAACGACGACTACGACGGCGTGCTCGAAGTGGCGCGTGAGCAAGTGGATAGCGGCGCGCATTTGCTGGATGTCTGCGTGGCGATGACTGAGCGTAGCGACGAGCGCGAGCAGATGGTGACGCTGATCAAAAAGCTGACGATGAATGTCGAGCTGCCGCTGGTGCTCGACACCACCGAGGCCGACGTGCTCAAAGCGGCGCTGGAGCGCTACCCCGGGCGCGCGGTGATCAACTCGCTCTCGCTGGAAGGCGGGCGCGGCGAGAAGATCGACAAGGTGTTGCCGCTGATGGCGCGCTACGGCGCGGCCAGTGTGGCGATGACGATCGACGAGGAGGGCATGGCGCATAGCGCCGAGCGCAAACTGGCGATCGCGCAACGCATCACGCAGATTGCGCAAGATGAATATGGTGTGCCGGCCGAGGCCTTGATCTTCGATGTGCTGACTTTTCCGATCACGACAGGGCAGGAAGAGCTGCGCCGCGCGGCGATCGAAACGCTGGATGGTATTCGATTGGTGAAAGAGCGCATCCCCAACGCATTTACCACCCTTGGCGTGAGCAACCTCAGCTTCGGTGTGGCAGCACACGCCCGCGCCGCGCTGAACTCGGTCTTCCTCAAGCATGCTGTGGCGGCCGGCCTCGACACAGCGATTATCAATCCGGCGCACGTCACACCCTACGCCGAGATCCCCGACGAGCAGCGCGAGCTGTGCGAAGATCTGATCTTCGCACGCCGCGAGGACGCGCTAGCCCGCTTTATCAACTACTTCGAGGAGAACACCGCTGCTGAAAGTGAGGGGCCGAGCGATCCTACACTTGGCCTGAACGTGGACGAGCGGCTGCGCTGGAAGATCCTGCATCGCAAAAAAGACGGTATCGAGGACGACATCGACGAGGCAGTGGCGACGCGGATGGGATTGCAGATTGCAGATTTCAGATTGCAGAATGCCGAGTCGAGATTGCAGATTTCAGACCAGACGGACGCACAATCTGCAATCTACACTCAAAAACCTGCAATCCCCCAAGGTGAAGTCGCCGTTGAAGTGCTCAACAGCGTATTGCTGCCAGCGATGAAAGAAGTGGGTGACCTCTTCGGCTCTGGGCAGCTGATTTTGCCCTTTGTGCTGCAAAGTGCCGAGGTGATGAAAAAGGCCGTCGCGCGGCTGGAGCTGTATCTCGATAAGCTTGAAGGCACGAGCAAAGGCAAAGTGGTGCTGGCGACGGTGTATGGCGACGTGCATGACATCGGCAAAAACCTGGTGAACACCATTTTGTCGAACAACGGCTACACCGTGTACGATCTGGGCAAGCAAGTGCCGATCAATACCATTATTGAAAAAGCGCTGGAAGTGGGAGCCGACGCGATCGGGCTGAGCGCATTGCTGGTGAGCACAAGCAAGCAGATGCCACTCTGTGTGCAAGAGCTGCACAAGCGTGGGCTGAACTTCCCGCTGCTGGTGGGCGGTGCCGCGATCAACCGCCAGTATGGCCAGCGCATCAGCTTTGTGGGCGAAGAAGAGCCGTATGAGGCGGGGGTCTTCTACTGCAAAGATGCTTTTGAAGGCCTGGAGACGATGGACAAGCTGAGCGACCCGACGCAGCGCGCGCAGTTCGTGCATCAGGCCAAAGTAGACGCGGCAGGTGTGCTGAGCAAACGCCAGACCGGGCGGGTTGCCTTGGCCGACGTGGGGGCGCGC
>JAAUTF010000333.1 GCA_012031775.1 Candidatus Altimarinota bacterium
CGCGTGCCGCAACACTCGAGTTGATCGGTGAGACAGAGGCCGACCTGGTGTACCGCGACCAGGTCTACGCTACGATCGCCGCTGTCGGCGATCATAGTATCGTGGTACGCGGTGCCGTGAGCGAAGCCGCGCTACGCGTGGCTTACGCGCGGGCATATTGCTTCGCGCTGCCGTCGCGCTACGAGGGCTACGGCATGGCCTTCGCCGAGGCGCTCGCCTATGGGCTGCCGATCGTCGCTTGCGCTGTTGGCCCGCTGCCCGCACTAATCCGGCGACGCCGGTTTGCTCGGCGCGCCCGGCGACGTAAGCGCTCTCGATACGGCTATCACGCGCATCCTCGACGACGGACAACTTCACACAACCCTTTCGACAAATGCCCACCGTCGCGCGAGCCAATTACCTACCTGGGACGATGCCGCTATCGCCTTTGCGGCTGCTCTGCATTCTGACTCCTGACTCCGACTAGAGATGCCCCATTCGCTCGTGTTTGGTGCGCAGGTAGAGGCGGTTGAAGCGGTTCGGCGCGACCTGTACGGCGACGCGCTCGGCGATGCGGATGCCGTAGGCCTCGAGCGCCTCGATCTTCTCAGGGTTGTTCGTCAGCAAACGCACCGCAGTCACTCCAAGATCGTGGAGCATCGCCGCTGCCACGCCATATTCACGTGCATCGGCGGGCAAACCGAGAGCGTGATTGGCATCGAGCGTATCGAGGCCCTGGTCTTGGAGCGCATAAGCACGAATCTTATTGGTGAGCCCAATGCCGCGGCCCTCCTGGCGCAGGTAGAGCAGCACACCGCAACCCTCTTCGTGCAGTCGCGCCAGGCTCATTTCGAGTTGCTCGCCGCAATCACAGCGTTGCGAGTGAAAAACATCGCCGGTCAGGCATTCGGAATGTAGACGCACCAGCGGCACAGCCGACGATGGCGCGCCCACAGTGAGCGCGACCTGCTCTTTGTCAGCTTCATCGTTATAGATGTGCATCGTGAAATTGCCGTAGCGCGTCGGTAGCGTCGTTGTCGCTACGCTTTTAACATGCGGAAGAATCATTGTCATAGCAGTTCTTTCTGGGTATTCCGCTCGTATAGTCGTAAAGGGCACACAGCCGGGCCTGCCTGTTTGCCACGAAGGGCACGAAAAGCACGAAACGCGGGCATTTGATCGCTCGTGCGTTGAAGCGTATGTCTGTTTCCGGCAAACGCCTGATCGTGGCGAGCTACAGCGCGCACATACCCGGAAACGAACGTCCGCCGCGCTGTATAGTACGCCTCACACGCTATAGCTTACGCCTCACGCTTCTCTGGCAGCAGCAACCGCATCATCGCGCCGCCAGCCTTCGCCAGTGGCGATCGCAGCGCTGATCCAGGCCAGTGCCACAAGCAGCCCGCCCAACAGATAGGGCACCGGTGGGCCAAGACCGTCGAATATCAGGCCCGCTAGCACTGGCCCAACGATCAGCGTGACGCTGAGCAAACTCTGCAGACCACCCATCAGCGCACCCTGACGCTGCTCGCCAACCTGGCCCGACACAAGCGCGGTGAGCGCCGGGATGGCCAAACCGCTGCCGAGCGCGATCAGGCCGACGAGCGGGTAGAGCAACCAGGCCTGTGGCACCAGGGCGACCAGCAGCAGCGCCAGCGCCATCAGCGCCAGCCCGAACAAAGCCAATCGTCGTTCGCCGATGCGCGGCTGGAGCACGCCAAGCAGCAGGCCCTGTGTCACCACCGCACAAACGCCGACAAAGGCGAAGAACAACCCATTGTCGCGTGCGTCCCAATCGAATTGCTCCATGCTGAACAGCGGAAAATTGCTCTGCAAGCCGGCGAAGGCCAGGTTAAGCAGGAAGATCGCCAGCAGCATGCCACGCAGATAACGACCGCTCTGCAGCGCTACGAACTGTATAAACGGGTTAACATTCAGCGGCCCACGGCTGCGGTGCTCCAGCGGTAAGGACTCGGGCAGCACCAGCAGGCCAAAGCCGATATTGATCACGGCCACGGTCGCTGCGCCGAAAGCTGGTAGCCAGAGGCCATAGCCGCTCAGCAGGCCACCAAGCGCTGGGCCGAGCATCAGGCCAAGGCCGAAGGCAGCGCCGACGATACCGAGCCCGCGCGCCCGCTGCTCTGGCGTGGTCACGTCGGCGATATACGCCTGCGCCGTAGCATTGGTACCACCGGTAATACCGTCGAGCGCAACGGCCAGCGCGATCAGCAGTAGCGAGTCGGCCAGGCCAAGCACAATATAGGCGCATGCCGTACCGGCCAGACACAGCAGCAGCACGGGGCGGCGGCCAAAGCGGTCGGAGAGGCTACCGATCGTTGGAGCCGCAATAAACTGCATCAGCGCGTAGAGTGCGCTGATCAGCCCGACCATCAGCCCGCTGCCCGCCTGCGCCTCGACAAAAAACGGCAGCAGCGGCACCACCATGCCATAGCCGAGCATGTCGATCAGCACCGTGATAAAAATAAAAATCAGCGGCGAGCGTCTGATCATCGCAGCGCCACCAGGCGTTGCGCCTCGGCGATCACTAGCTCGACAGCATCGGGTGCGGCGGACTCAACCAAAGTGCCAAAACGCACCTGCACCGTGTTCGTATGCAGGGCGGGCAGCATCAGCTGCAAGATAGCGGCGAGCCACTGGCGATCGTCCGCGCTACGACGTAGGCGCGTAAGCGGGTGATGAAGCGCAGCGCTGCTGTAGACCGCACTAACAATCGCTGGTACCACCTGAGCTTGGGGAGCAAGACGCAGCAGACCGGCAACATGGTCAGGCCAGGTGTGCAACGTCGCCTCTGCGCCGTGCATAAGTGCCGGGTCGGGCTCGATCCGGCCGCCGGGAAAGGTGAGCAAAGCGCCGTCGTTACGTAGATGACGCGCAGCCATACGTAAGGCAGCTGCACGCTCAGCCGTCGAATTGCCCATCGTCAGCAGCGTTGCACCAGTGTGCGGCAGAGCCGAGAGAAAATTGCGCTCGGCAGCGATCGTGCGCAGGTCGGGACGATCGATCGCGGCAAAGAGCGCCACGGCGTCGCAGAGCCCAGGGTGGTTAGCGACAATCAGCAGCGGCCCTTGCTGCGGCAGCCGTTCACGCCCGCTCGTCGTAAGGCCGCCCGCAACCTGGCTTACCATCAATGCCCGGCAGCAGCCAGGCCGAACTGAGCGACCATGGCGTCGTAGGTGGCGACGGTACGCGCAAAACGCCTTGCGGGGGTGCGCACTGCCCATACGAGCGCGCGGCGCGCGAAGCGGATGCGGTCGAGACCGAAGCCGCGCAGGATATCGGCGCTATTTACGGTAGTAAGGGTTTCGATCTGGGTGGAGAGATGCCGATCTGAAACGCGATCCCTCCTGGTAAGAGCCGACTCGGACATGAGCGATCACTTTCGTTTCATTATCGTAACGCTAAACGGTTTGGCACGTAGAAGGTGACGATAGCACTCTCATTAATGATACCATTTATAGCAAGGCTCAATAATTTATATCGAAGCTGGTGTTGGAGCGCGCCTGCGCCATACACCACAACAGCGCCATTGCAACGTCTGTGGCTGCGCCCCAAACCCCGCGCCGAAGGCACTGTGCAACCCGTCGTGCGCGCCACAGCCGCTTCTTATACAACCCATTGCGGGGTACTCTATGATAAAATACGCAGCATCGCTGCAAACATATCTCTGTTACTGCTAAAAGGAGCGCACCCGTGCCAACGGTGATCATCAACGATGTCGCCTACGAGGCGAAACCCGGCGAGCGACTGCTGGCGGTCGCCCGGCGTAACGCAGCTCATATTGGCTTTGTCTGCGATGGCCAGGGCATCTGCCAGACATGCCAGTGCCGCGTCATCGCCGGTGGCGAGTCGCTGAACCCGATCTCGGAGGCCGAGCGTGTCTGGATGCCGGAATCGCGGCTGCGGGCCGGGCATCGCCTGGCTTGCCAGGCTGCGATTCGTGGGCGTGGCCCGATCAAGATTATCACCAACGCTGAAGAGCTGCGTCGCCAACTGCTCGATGTGCTCAACCCGCCCGCCAACGGCGTGGCGCGCGATTACCTGGAGCCACTGCTGGAAAACCTGGTGCGCCAGAGCGTCGATCAGGTACGGCGCTACCCGCTGAACGTGCTGAGCACGATCGCCCGTGTCGGCATCGAGCGCTTTCTGCTGCCCGTGCGCGATGGCGAGCAGTACCTCGACGATGCGGCCCGCGTAACCCGGCGGATGTCGGTCGGCGGCGCTGCATCTGCGCCGGTGCCAGCGCACCCCAAGACCGACGAACGCGGTTAATATGTCACTTGGTCTCTGGATCGAAGTGCGCCCGAGCGATGATGTCACCGCGTTGTGCGCGCGCGTCGCGAACATGGGCTACAGCGCGTTGCACGTCCACTTCCCGGCGCGCTGCGATACGGCGCTGGCACAGCGGGTTGCGCACGCGGCTGCCGCGTACAGCCTCGCGATCAGCGCCGTCTCGGGCTATGCCAGCATGGTGCGTCCCGCCGCTGCCCCGATGGGCTATACGCTCGCGCAGCTTCACGAACTGATCGCACTGCTGCCGCTGCTCGGCACCCGCTATGTTGTCTGCTGGGCGGGCACCCTGGCTGAGGATCTACTCGCCGAACACCCTGCAAACCGCAGTGCAGCAGCTCACGCTCAGCTGTCTACTAGCCTGGCGCAACTGCTCCCTGCGCTCGATGTGGTCGATGGCGTGCTTCTCATCGAGCCGTTTTGTAGCCACATCCTGGGTAACGTGGCAGAGCTGGCACAGTTTATTGAGCATACGAACTCGCCCTATCTCGGGTTGGTGCTCGACCCGCCAAACCTGATGTTACCGCAAAGCTGGGCTAGCCAGCGCACACAGATCGATGTGATGGTGCAGCGATTGGCTCCCTACATTGGCCTTGTGCATTTAAAAGATATGCGGCTCGAGGGCGACAACCTTGAGTTGCCTGGCCCTGGCGGCGGTGTGCTCGACTACGCCGCCTTCCTTGGTGCGCTTGAGCGCTATGCTATCAGCGCGCCGCGCGTTGTCGAACACGTGTCGCTCGACACAGCAGCGGCGGCGCGGGCCTTTGTGTTAGGGAATAAAATTGGGGTGGGCTAGTTCGGCAACGCTGTCGCCCAACCCTGCCCACCCCATCCTTTAAAAAGAGGTTTAATCGGCGACAATCGGCCAGTGAAACCATGTGACGAAGAAGTCGTCGTGGAGGGCGACGCCGAAATGCCCCTCTTGTAGGCCCTGCTCCACCGTGGCGAGGCCATAAGCGCTGCAAATAACATCGGCGCAAATGCGCATGCCCAAGCCCTGGCCGCCAGTGGTGAAACCGCCGTAAAAAAGCTGGCTCGGCCCATCGGGGAAGCGCGTGATAAGCGTAGCACGCTGGTCTTCGTGTATACGATTGTAGATAAGAAACCGCAGATGCTCAGGATGGTCGCCGAGGGGCAGAATCACAACATACACAACAGCATCGGCGCAATGCGCGATAGCATTGTTGATTAAATTGTAGATCACGCGATCGAGTGCGGCGAACTCCAGGCAGCGTTCAGAGATATTGCCTTTGAAGGCTGCGTCGAACACGATCTGCGCCTTGCCGCGCTGCGTGTAGTGCAGGCTATTCGACCATTTTTCTACTACCAGCTCGGTGCTGTGCAGCTGCTGCTGGCGATCCCGCATATAACCTTCGTCGTCAATACCTTCGATCGAGCCACGCATCAGCTTTAGCTGGTCACGAGCGAGGTAAAACATACGCTCCACATCGTGCTGGCTTAATGTTGTCAGCTCAAGGAACTGGAGGTAAGCACTTAAAGCGAACAAGCTGCCGCCTTTAAGATCGTGTACGATCTGGTTGATGCGTGTACTGTCGCCCGTAACACTGCCCTGCAGCTCGCGCATACGCTGGAGTAGATCTGGCCATTGGTGTTCGTGCGTGAAAGCGCTAAGCAGTGGCAGCACATCGGCCGTCGCGTGGCGATGTTCGCGTAGAATGGCAAAGAGGGCGAGCAAGGTCGAGTACAATTCCAGCAGCGTCTGTTGCTCTTGTGAAGAGAAGTCACTCAGCGTCACCCCCATCCCCTCGCCATCGTAGCGGAAGGTGCGATAAGAGTAATGGTACGCGGAGCGATCGTGTAGAGCACGTTGTGGTCGAGTGGGAAAAGCGGGGCCGTAGGTGTCATATGCTTCTCAAGCTGTGTCTGAGTCCGGATAGTTCGGCGGATCGCGCCACAATTAAGAAAAAGCCAGCTACGAGACAAAGAACGGATGCACACCGTTTTACAGCAATATCTGTGCAACTACACGCCCTAATGCCTCGGCATATAGCGAGAACAAATCTACATAGTCGTACATAGGCTGTGTGGTTGCTGATGGCGAGGCCAATAAACCTCAACGGTGTGTGAAGAAGTTTGTGTTATTGCTGGCGGCGTAGCTGCCAGCAATAACACGGCTCGCTATATATAATGGCAAACATCGAGCGAACGATACGGCTGCATAGCAGCAAAGTGCCCGACTGCGGCGTGACCGTCGGTGATATGCTGGCCGCGCGTTACCGGTTGAGCGGCGTGCTTGGCTGGGGGCGGGCAGGCGGTGGTAGTTCAACGCTATCGATCTGCAGGCGGCAGCCGC
>JAAUTF010000334.1 GCA_012031775.1 Candidatus Altimarinota bacterium
CGCCGGGCGCAACCCCGGCACGCCGTTGAGCGTTCCGTAATACGTCGCTGGTGGCAGCGGCAGCGCGCCGTCGTTTGCCGTCGTCGCTGCTGCCACCGGCACCAGCCCTGCCACACGTACCCAGTAGCCTTTACCATACTCCAGCTGCGCCAGTGTGTTGACATACTCCGGCGCGTCGATGTCGTACAGCAACCACGATTCGCCTGGGTTGTACCCATAGATGGTGGTGTAGCCCTGCGCATTGAGCGCCTGCAACCCGGCCAGGATCGTTGTGCTCGGCCCCGGGTAGGCGAAGACGTTCCAGCCATTGAGCAGGGGCAGCCGCGTGATTAGCACATACAGGCCATCGCCGGCCAGCGGTGCCGCGATCTCGTTGCGCAATGTGTCGAAGCGCGTGGTGCGTAGCTCTGTCCAACTGCCATCGCCTTCGTTGTAGCGGTAGATCGCCAAACCGCCCTCGGTGCCGTCCGGCACTTCGCGCTCTAGGTAGGCGAAATTGATCGATGCACGCGGTGGCTCCGCAGACCCTGGCGCTGTCACAAAGCGGTAGCCGCGCCCTACGATCGTCGACCATGGCGGTGCCTGCGGCAAAACCGTTGTGCCCTGCAAGCTGTAGTAGTTCCCCGGCACAAGCTCGTCGCTGAAATACAGCAGTGCCTGGCCGTCAGCCGAGGCCGGCGCGCCCCGCTTTCGTTTCCTCTTGGTGCAGTCTTTGTTATCCTCTTCGCACTCGTCTTGCAGCGTTGGCCCACCGCCCTCCGTCGAACCAAAGGGCGGCGCACCGAGCTGGCTGTAATCGATAATGATCTCGCGCCGTGGGCGCGCGGTCTCGTCGACCCAGAGCCGCACATAGCCCGTCTCTAGCGTCCTGCTGACGGCGAAGGTTGTCTGGAAGATACCGCCGCTCGCGTTCAGTGTCTGCACCGCCGTCGCGCTCTGCCCAACCGGGTAGAAACGTGCTTGCAGCGTTGTGGGTGCCGGGCTGCCAAGGCCTGCCGCCTGTACCGTTATCGAGATCGTGGTCGCTGCGAGCGGCGTGATACGCACATCGGGCCGCCAATCGGCGCGCTCGCGAAGCGGTAGGGTACCGCTTGTATCGCCGACACGCACACACCCCAGGCGCGGCTGTGGTACGTGGCTCAGCTCATAAACACATAGTTCGTCGCCCGGACGCACCCCACGCGCATCGACTTGGTCGACCGTTGGCCGCCCCAGATCGATCAGGCGCTCGCCACTTTGCGGGAAGAGATAGGCCTGAGTATTGCTGCCCGGCACCACGCGCCCGCCAACGCTATCTACCAGACTGAACACGGTGTTTTGCAGCGTCGTCAGCGGCGCGCTAGGCTGAACCTCCTCGATAATTGTGACAGCCAACGGCTGCGTGCTTGGCCCCGGGTTGGCGCCAAAGCTCTGTGGGGCACGCAGCTGCGGGTAAAACAGCCGGATTGTTTCCCAGTCGGCGCGCCCGGTGAAGAAATTCGAGAGTGTTTTGGTACAGGTCGGCTCCCATCCGGCGCGCGGCATAAACTCGGTGTACTCATCTCGATAGGGGTCGTACATCGCGCCGCCGCAGGGCGGATCGATCGCGATTAGATCAGCTTCGCTCGCCTCACCTTCCAAACCAAGGTAGTTATCGTCGAGATAGAGCAGGAAGTGGCCGAGCTCGTGCGCCAGCGAGCGTGGCCAATCCTCGCCGATCGTTCCCGTCTCGTTTCCATAACGATTCCAGATCGCACCTATAGTGATGCGACCTGGGTAGTAGATAACATCATCGATCTCGTCATCGGCATAGACGACATTCGTTACCCCGCCCTGGTCAGCATTAGGGCGCTGGCGGTTCGTCGCATAAATACGCACATCAGCCTCGGCCCAACGCTCGCGGTTCTGATAGATAGTGATGTTGCGCAGCGCGATTTGACCATCGGTAAAATCGTAGAGCAGCTCCGAGCTACGACGCAGATCGGCTTTAAGCTGGCTCATATAGCCGGGATCGTTGCGAGCATCCCACTCTAATGAGACACTCAGATCGAAGAGCAGCAGCGGGTAGGTGTTTGCAGCATCGGGCGCGCTGCTGAGCGCTATCGTCTGCTGTTCAAAGCCGGTGATACGTGTGCCGCTGATGCCATCCGGCAGCGGGCGGGCATTAGTATAATAAAGCGGGTAGTCCGCTGTGCCGAGCGCCAGGCCCCAGCCGCTCAGCACACCGCCTTCCTCACTATAGCGATCTTCGACCACAAGCTGCCAGGTGCCCGCGCTTTTCTCGCCGTTGAAGATCGTCAGCGGGTTCTTTGCGCGGCTCTGCACCGCTTCAGTATGCGGCGGGCATGTCGGATCGCCGAAGGGCCGTGTCGCAGCATCGCTCAGCGTAAGATGAAAGGGATACGTCTCAGCAGTGCCAAGCGGCGAACAGTCGCTGCTGTAGACTTCGACAGTGGTGCCCTGCGGGCTGACCAAGGTGAACACCAGATCGCCGAACCAGCCGTGCTGACCGGTAATGTCGATCAGTTGCAAGTCGCGGATAATACCGTCCTGTGTGACTGTCAGCGTAGCCGTGATCGTCGGTGCCCCCGCAGCGCTGATCGGCAGCGCCGCGCCGCTGTAGCGGTATTCGTTACGCTCGAAAATCGGCACCAGCACCGCGATCTCGTCGTTGAACGCGAGCTGCCGCCCAACCCGCGCTACACCGTCGGCGTCGGTCTGCAGCGGCGTGCCAAAATCGAGGTCGGTAAAGGGCTGAAACGTGTCATCGCTGGTGCGCCGATAGACCAGTGCGCCCGCCTGCGGCGTGCCGTCGAGCGTCACCGCCACGTTTGCATCCGCCTCACGTAGCGTGTTACGATACACACGCAGCGGGCCGTAAAAGCTACCCACTGCCATATCCAGATCGCTATCGTTGTCGTAGTCGGCGATCGCCAGCGACTGGAAGGTGTTCTGATCCGGCTCCAGCCAGTAGGTGGCGAAGCTGACCTCGCCTTCCGAGAGACTGTTTCCAAACACGCTGAGGCTGTTATTGCGCCCAAAATTGGTGTAGAATAGCTCGGGCCGCTCGTCTCCGTTGGCATTCTCCAGCGCCACATCGCGCACCTGTTCGCTGTTCGATCCTGGCCAGAGCAAGGCGTCGCTCACATCTGCACCGGCGCTGCCGTAGTAGATCACGCTCTGGCCCAATGCGCCGAGTGCGAGGTCGGCAAAGCCGTCGCCGTTCACATCGCCCCAGGCCACGCTAAGCGCTTTGATGCTTTCGGCATTGATGTTGCTGGCGCTGCTGAGCATGCCGCCATCGTTTTTTGTACAAGCGGCTGATGCCTTCGTTCGCCACCGCAAGATCAAGATCGCCGTCGTTATCGACATCGCCCCAGGCCACATCGTTGCTATAATCGCTTGTCGGGGCCGACCAGACGAGGCTGAAGATAATGTTGCCGGGCGTGCTATCGTTGCGTAAGAGGCGCACCGGCGCATTCGAGTTGGCCACGGCAATATCGCGATCGCCGTCGTTATCGTAGTCGGCTAGCGCGATCGCGCGCACATTTTCGCTGGTGCGGTATGGCACGGTCGGCGGCGTTGCAACAAGCAGCGCCGCACTTGCCCAGCTTGCGGTCGTCGGTAGGGCGCTGCCGCTGTTGACATACACTTTCAGCCCCGAAAAAGGCGTTGGCGCTCACAAGGTCGCGCTTGCCATCGCCGTCGAGATCTTCAAGCGCGATACCGGTGGTGAACTCACCGCTTTCGCTCTGCCAGGCTGGCGTGCTGGCGAGCAACACGCCTTCACTTAGATAGAGCTGGTTCTCGCCCGCGACGAGGCAGCCACACTCACTATCGAAGAGCGGCGCATTGCCAAGTGCCAGGTCGGCGCGGCCATCGCCGTTTATATCACCCCAAGCAATACTGAGCGTGTCTGTCAGCTCGTCGGCCTGCCATTGCAATATAAAATTCGCGTTGAGCGGCGCTGCCAGGGTGCGTGGCGCGATGCTCGCCGCAAATAAGCCGAGCACGATGATACGCACAAGTATCTTGTTGTTCATTGTCATCCGATGCCCCTTCGTTTCACGAGTTGCGTAGTCATACCCGCCTGCTCGCGCGGGAACCGCGTGGCTCCCTATAGCAAAGCCCACTGAAGCGCATTCAGGTATGTGGTAGCCTCCTGCTGAATGAGCAATACATCCGGTATGCAGAAGCGTATGCCCGATGGCAAACACCTGTCGGTGGTGGAATCAGGCCCGCTGCAAACTCGCTACAAACCTACGCCGGGGTATACTAGCGTGCGCTGGCCGCAACACAAACTGCCTGTTGTTCCAGGTGAAATTCAACGCATTCCTCGGCCTGCGGCAACCGCGTGATCTGCCGACCTGCCTGCGCAAGTGCGTCGTTGGTCTGCACAGGCAGACGCCGTACTACGCCGTCGGCGGCGGCGCTGAACACGCTGCGCTGGTCGGGCGAAAAGGCTACATCGAAGACATCGCTACCATGGCTGGCGGCAAAAATCTCCCGGCCCTCGCGCACGCTCCAGAGGCGCGTCGTCTGGTCGCTACCGCCGCTAGCTAACAGGCTGCCATCGGCGCTGAAGGCGATACTGTTGACGCGCCCCTTGTGGGCCATTGGCGGCGCGGCCAATGCGCCCGTCGCACTACTATAGACACTGATTGTGCCGTCGATGCCGCCGAAGGCCAACAAGCTGCCATCGCGGCTGAACGTCACCGTTGCCTGGCTGTCATCGAACGTCGCAAAGACTTCGGCCTCAGCCTGCTCGATCGTCCACATGTAGGCCGTTCCGTCGTCCTGCGCGATCGCCACCTGGCGCCCATCGGCACCAAAGCTCACATCGAAGATGATCAGATCGTCGGCGTCGCCCACTCCTGCTGGAGGCTACCGTCGGCGGTAGACCAGATTTTAACCAGCCCTTCGTCGTTGGCAGTCACCAGCAAGCTGCTGTCGGGGCTAAAATCGAGCGCGCGCACCTGGTTCTCGTGGGCCAGCTCACGGGTGCGGTCGCTCTGGCCGTCGTACAGCAGCACGATGCCGTTTTCGTTAGCGGTTGCGAGCAGGCGGCCATCGCGGCTATAGGCGACATCGAGCATAGGCTGCTCAAAGCGGCGCAGCACATTGCTGATGCGGCCCGATGCATCCGGCTGCGGGTTGAGCGTTGTGCTATCGCCTGCCGCTGCCGCCGGAGCAGGCTCGATCCTGAGCGTCCAGAGCGTCCCCTTGATGCCAACCGCCGCCAACTCATCGCCCGCTGGTGTAAGGTCGATCGCCTGCACGACCTCGGGCAGTATAAACCGCAGGTTCCAAACGCGCGCCATGCCATCGTTGCTGGTAGTGCTTGCGCCCGAGCCATCGGTGGTAAGCGCGACGGCGTTGACGCGCTCTTTGTGGCCGAGCAGTGTAAGCATCAGCCGACCGCTCGTGGCATCCCAGATCCGCGCCGTGCCATCGGTCGCGGCGGTGGCGATCAGGTCGCGCTCGGTGGCCCAGCTTAGGCCGAGGATCGAGTTGGTATGGCCAAGCATCCGCGCGACGACCGAGCCAGTCTCAAGATCCCACACCAGCGCCTCGTACGGCTCGTTGCCCATGGCCAACGCAATGCGGCGGCCGTCGGGGCTATATGCCAGATCGTTGAAGCGCCCAGACGCAAGATCTGCGGCACGCTGCGCCTGTGTCGCCAGATCCCAGATCCGCAGGATGCCGTCGTCGCCGGTGGCTGCCAGCTGCCGCCCATCGGGGCTGAAAGCCACACTGGTCAAGGTGTCGTCGGCCTCCGGCGCGAGATCGCTGCGGCTGCCATCGGCCAAGTTCCAGAGGCTCACGATCTGGCTGGCCCCAACAGCGGCGAGCGTACGACCATCGGGGCTAAAAGCGAGATCGAGCACGGTATCGCCCTCGCTCAAGCTGCGGCTGCTGCCATCGGCGAGCCGCCAGATAACGATCTCGCCATCGCCACTTGTCGCCGCAAGCTGATCTCCGGCTGGATCGAAGCTCACGCGCCGCACCGTGCTGCCAGCATTGCCAAGCAGGCGCTCGCTGCCGTCGGCGAGCGAATACAACACAACATCGCCATCCGAACTACCCGTCGCTAGCAGTTGGCCATCGGGACTGTAGGCAACACCGCGCACGTTGTCGTCTTGCTGGAAACTGCGCTCAACGCGCGATGTTCCGATCGCGTTATAGAGCGCGTTGAGCGCATCGCGATCGACCGCGCCATCGCTATTGCGCCCGATCAATGCCCCCTCGCGCGCCAGAATCACGCTCATCTCGGGGTCTTTGCTCAGCTGCACGGTCGAGGCCGCCGCCAGCCCGCGTGCCTGGGCGGTGCGCCGCTCGCGCTCGGCGTTGCGATAGGCGAGCAAGGCCCCGATCAGAGCGACGATCGCCACCACGCTCAACGCCGACGAACTGATCGCCAGCAGGCGGATGCGGCGCTGTTGGCGTCGTTCGCGCTCGACAGCGGCCTGGGCGCGCTGGCTTTTGGCGAGAAAATCGCGCTCTGTGTCTGTCAGCGATGGGTGGTTAGCTGCGGCCCAACGCTCGGCTTCAGGCAAGCTCTCGCCACGAAGTAGCAAGCCATCGGGTTGGCCTGGCGTCTCCCACAGGTCGCTG
>JAAUTF010000335.1 GCA_012031775.1 Candidatus Altimarinota bacterium
GCTGCGGGCCGTTGCGCCAGCTTCCCAACATACCGCAGCTACGCTCTGGCCGTGCCGACGCATTCTTCGCCCAGCTCTACGAGCGGGTGTGGGGGCGACCCACGGCTGCCAACCTGGGTGGGCGAGTTGTATTTTGAGTATCACCGCGGTACGTACACTAGTCAGGCAGCTATCAAGCGTGCCAATCGCGCCGCAGAGCAGCACTACCGCATGGCGGAATGGCTGAATGCCTGGGCGACTAGCGATGGTATGCCCAGCCAGCAGGCACAACTCGATGCAGGCTGGCAGAAGATCTTGCTTAACCAATTTCACGACATCCTGCCCGGCAGCAGTATCGCCGCTGTGTATGAAGAGGCGCACGCCGATTACACCGAGATAACAAAGATCGCGGCGGCGGTAACGCAGGAGGCGATTAAACAGCTGCTGGGCAAAGCCAGCAGTCAGGAGTCAGAGGTCAGCAGCGTCGCAGCGGGAGTCAGGCTTCAGAATGCAGGATTTAGTAGTTCCGGCAACGAGGGATTTGGCCCGGGAGCCCAGGTGTTTGTTTTCAACAGCCTGGCCTGGGAGCGACGCGAGTTGGTGCGACTACCGCTGGCTTTAGCAGAGGGTCTGGGGGCGGCTGAATATCAACGTATCGAAGAGCAACCGGGGCAGCTGGAAATCTTGGCTGAAGTGACAGCGCCGCCCTTCGGTTATGCGGCACTGGTAGTGACACCAAAGAGTAGTAGTGAGTTGAGCGTCGAGCGCGAGCGCTTGGCGAACGATGAGATCGAAATCGTGCTCGACGCGCAAGGCGAGATTCGATCGCTTTACGATCGGCGACACGCCCGCGAACTCGTCTTGGCTGGAAGCACGCTGAACCAGCTGGTACTCTATGAAGATCGTCCGCTGGAGTGGGACGCGTGGGATATCGACCGTTTCTACCTGGACAAAGCGTACCCAGTGCGCGAGATCGTAGATTGGTCGGTGGTGGAGACAGGGCCACTGCGCGCGGCGATCGCGATCACGCGACGCGCGGGCCAGAGCACGATAACACAGCGCATTTGTTTGCGGCGCAATAGCCGCAACATTGACATACACAGCGAAGTGGATTGGCAAGAACAGCAGATGCTGCTGCGCGCGCTCTTCCCCTTTGCCCTGAACACAACCCATGCTACCTGCGAGATCCAGTTCGGCGCGCTGGAACGGCCAACACACCGCAATACAAGTTGGGAGCAAGCGCGTTTCGAGGTCAGCGCGCAGCGTTGGGTCGATTTAAGCGAAGGCGATTATGGTGTTGCGCTGCTCAACAACACCATCTATGGCCACAGCCTGAACGACAGTACACTCGGCCTCTCACTGCTGAAGAGCGCCGTCTTTCCCGACCAGGAAGCCGATCGAGGGGGCCATCGTTTCACCTACAGCCTGTACCCGCACGCTGGCGATTGGCGCACCGCTCAGGTGGTGCGGCGCGCCTATGAGCTGAACGCGCCGCTCTACATTGCCACAGTGCCGGAGACAAGCGCGCCTGCGTTGCAGCATCCACATTCGTATTCATTTTTAACTACGCCTAGCGCGCATGTCGTGGTGGAAACAGTGAAAGTCGCCAATGATGGCGATGGATTGATTGTGCGTCTCTACGAAGCGCACAACCAGCGCGGGCCGGTGACGTTACACTTTACCCGCGCAGTGCAAAGTGCGGAGGAAACCGATATGCTGGAACGCCCACGCGGGTCGGTTACCGTTGCAGGCGACAGCATCACCTTCAACGTACGACCGTTTGAGGTTAAAACATTGCGTGTTCGGCTGGGCTAGCGCGATTGCAGAGAGCAGACGCAAATCGTAGAAGGGGTTGTAATAGTCCGGGTTGGCAGCTTCGCTGCCAACCCGGATTATTACAACCAGCTTTTCTGAAGCCTTGTTTAAGAAGCTAGACTAAGCTCAGCGGTGGTGATACCGAGACGGCGCTGGTGCTCGGCGAGAATCTCGGGCGGTGCAAGTTGTTTAAAGGCCTGTACGCCCAAAATCAGCACGGCAAGATCGTCGAGTTGGCCAAGGACAGGGATGAAGCCGGGAATGAGGTCGATCGGCGAGAGGATATAAGCTACGGCCAGCCCCGGCACAGCCTTAGTGTGCAGCGGTACGCGCTTATCGAGCAGCAGCGCAAACGTGAGCTGGGCGTCATCGGCGGCGCGTTGCAGGTTGTTACGGTCTACTACCAACATCAGATACGATAGTGCTTTAAACATACTGCTGTGCCCTTGTAGTAACGTCTCTGCGAGCGAAACCGCAGCGTGCAGCGCACGCCGCATTCGTTAAAGCGGTTGGTGCTGGTCAGTGGTGGTGGCGACGTTGCCACTGACCAACACCAAGCCATTCCTGAACCTGGCGTTTGCCAGAACGGTCACATACTGGCGAACCAAGCCCAACCATGCAAGGTGCAGGCCAGATAGCAAGCTTTCTTGCGCGAAAGCCAACTTGACAAAGCTTTTATATGTGCTAAAATTAAGTTAGTTAACTGAATAAGACACAGCTGATGAGCATGAGCACGTGCGGGAAAAATTAATTGCTGCGGCAACACGGCTATTCCACGAGCAGGGTGTACATCGCACCACACTCGCCGCGATAGCGTCACGGGCAGAGGTGCCTCTGGGCAACGTCTACTACCACTTCCGCACCAAAGACGCTCTGCTCGACGCGGTGATTGCGCAGCACGCGGCCACCTTACGCGCATCGTTTGCGCGCTATGAGCAGCAGGGCGACGCGCGTGCGGCACTGCAGAGCTATCTGCAAGCGAGCCGCGCCCATAGCGCAGAGCTGGCGCGGTATGGCTGCCCGCAGGGCAGCCTCTGTCAGGAGCTCGAGAAGCAGAGTACAGCCGACGGCGAGCGAGCCAGCGGGTTGCTGAGAATGCAGATCGATTGGTTTGCAGCGCAGTTCTATGCACTCGATCAGGGCGAGCGGTCGTGTACCCTGGCCGAAGAGCTGCTCGCGCGCTTGCAAGGGGCCTTTGTGCTCGGTAGCAGCTTCGGCGATGCTGCATTTTTGGAGCGGCAGATCGACGCTATCAGGCAGTGGCTCGATCAACTGGCCTAGACCCTGGCCTTTATCAACAGCGTTTGTGGCGAATCTGGTGGTGTGAGCATACGGCGTAGCTAGGTGCTCGCACCGCCTCTTAGTATGTATGGAGCAACAACAATGAATGCAGAGAACGTGGTGATCTACGGTGCTATGTGGTGCGGCGACTGTCGCCGCTCGAAAAAGTTCCTCGATGAGCGCAAGGTTGCCTACACCTGGATCGATGTCGACAAAGAGCCCGATGCTATGGCGGTGGTGGAGCAAGCTAACGGCGGGATGCGCAGCATTCCGACGCTAGTCTTCCCCGACGGCAGTATCCTCGTCGAGCCGAGTAACGCGCAGTTGGCGCAGAAGCTGGGCCTGAGCGTGTAGGTTCGCACAGTTTGAACTGCAAAGACGCAAAGGTTTTTGAACTGTAGAGCGCGCAGAGCTTTTTGGGCTGCTGCGCGCTCTTTTTGCACTGCAGCGGATGTTGAACCACAAAGACGCAAAGGCCGGGCATGTTTTTCCGCAGAGAGCGCCAAGGGCGCGGAGCTTTTTTGATTGCTACCTCACGCCTTGCGCTGGCGCGACCGCCGCTACAGATACATCCCGACCATCGGCAGCCAGTCGGGAAGTGCGTGAGCTTCGCCGCGCCAGATATGTAACGCGTGCCAGATGTTTTTATCCCAAAGCGCCTGGCTAAGCTGGTGCGCGCTAAGCAAGCAGGGGTCGTGTTCGCCGACCACAAGAATGATCTCCTGGTGGCGTAGCGCGTTGAGGGCGTATTCGTCGCAAAGGTGCGGCACAAAATGGGTCGGCGTATGAAAGTAAATAGCCTCGTCGTAGTACCCATCGAAGAGCGCAGGGTAGCGCCCAGCGCGTACGGTGAGATCGTAGCGGCCACTGAGCGCGACAATTTTGCTAAAGATAGCCGGATGGCGCAGGGCGATATTAGCGGCGTGAAAAGCGCCGAGGCTACAGCCGTGGGCTACCAGCGTGGGGTTCGGGTTGAGGTGCGCCGTCAGCGGCAGCACTTCCTCGAGAATGTAGCGCTCGTACTGCGCGTGGCGCGCGATACGTTCCTGGGGTGGGCGTGAGAAATTATACAGGCTCTCGCGGTCGATACTATCAACACAGAACAACTGCAGCCAGCCCGCAGCGAGATGCTGCGCCAGCGTGGCGACGAGACCCCAGTTCTCGTAATCGTAGAAGCGACCAGCGCGGGTGGGAAAGACGATCACGCGTGCGCCAGCGTGGCCAAACACCAGCAGTTCCATCTCGCGATCGAGCTGTGGGCTCCACCAATGGTGATAGGCACGATGCATGGCAGCAGTAAGCATTCAAAATTCAGAAGAGCACCAGCGCGCTTGTTAGCATAGCAAAAAAACGTTGTGTTCTGATTAAGCGCAGACGAAACTCGTGTAAACTATAGAAATCCTAAAGGGTTTGTGAGGAAGTTCGTATGCTTGCTGGCGGCTTCGCCGCCAGCAAGCATACAGCTATTTTATAGATCGTTTAGGCTTTCTATAGCTGTTCACAGAAGGATCACTATTATGCCCACCCCTGATCTCGCTGCTGTGCTTGGTTCTGCCGACATAACCGCGCAGACGCGGCTGTTTGCGCCAGCGCGCGAGGGTTCGCTGCCGCTCACACCGGAGATGCTGCGCGAGGAGCCGAGTGGTAATCTTTTTGGCTTGACACAAAATGTAGCCATGGGCTGGGATCCCGAAGAGGTCAACCGCAAACAGTTTTTGATCGTCAGCACCCACGGCGGTCTGCGCGGCGAAGACGGCTCGGCGATCGCGCTGGGCTTTCACACCGGCCATTGGGAGATCAATTTGCTGGTGCGTGAGGCCGCCGAGACCTTTCGCGCGCAGGGGGGCGATGCCGTTTGCCGTGGCCTGCTCTGATCCTTGCGATGGTCGCAGCCAGGGTACGACGGGTATGTTCGACAGTTTGCCTTTCCGTAACGACGCTGCGCTGGTGATGCGCCGCCTGATTCGCTCGCTGCCGACGCGCCACGGGGTGATGGGCATCGGCACCTGTGACAAAGGCCTGCCTGCTATTTTGCTTGCGCTGGCAGGAAGCACCTCGTTGCCGCCATCGCCGTACCGGGCGGGGTGACGCTGCCCGCGCTCGGCGCAGAAGATGCCGGCACCGTGCAAACGATCGGGGTGCGCTACGCCAACGACCTGATCAGCCTGGATTACGCCGCCGCGATGGGCTGCCGCGCCTGTGGCTCTGCGGGCGGGGGCTGCCAGTTCCTCGGCACCGCCGCAACAGCCCAGGTAGTCGGCGAGGCGCTTGGGCTCTCGCTGCCGCATTCGGCGCTAGCCCCCTCGGGCGAACCGGTCTGGCTCGATATGGCGCAACGCTCGGCACTCGCACTTTTGCGCTTGGAAGCACACAAGATAGCGCTGGCCCAGATCCTCACCAGCAAAGCGATCGAAAACGCGATGATCGTGCATGCGGCTGTCGGCGGCTCGATGAACCTGTTGCTGCATATTCCGGCCATCGCGCACGCTGCGGGCCTGCCCATCCCCAGCGTTGCCGATTGGAACCGGGTGAACCGCGCCACACCGCGCCTTGTCGATGCGTTGCCCAACGGCCCGCGCAACCATCCGACGGTGCAAGTCTTTATGGCGGGCGGCGTGCCAGAGGTGATGCTGCACCTGCGCGCCATGGGCCTGCTGCACCTCGATGCGCTTACCGTCAGCGGGCAAACGTTGGGTGAAAATCTCGACTGGTGGCAAAACAGCGAGCGCCGCGAGTTGGCGCGGGCACGCCTGGCATCCGCTGGCCAGATCGACCCCGACGACGTAATTATGGACGCCGACAGCGCGCGCAACAAGGGGCTTACGCCGACGACGGTGTTTCCGGTGGGGCAACCTGGCCCCGGAGGGCGCGGTGATCAAAGCCACTGCGATCGACCCATCGATCGTCGGGCCAGATCAAGTCTATCGCCACCGTGGCAAGGCGCGTGTGTTTGCCAGCGAGAAAGCGGCGATGCGGGCCATCAAAGGCCAGACGCCCGTGCCGGTTGAGCCGGGCGACGTGATCGTGCTAGCCGGCATCGGGCCATCGGGCACGGGTATGGAGGAGACAGCGCAGGTGACGATCGCGTTGAAGATGCTGCCCTGGGGCAAGCACTGCCCGCTGCTCACCGACGCGCGTTTCTCGGGCGTATCGACGGGAGCTTGCATCGGGCATATCGGGCCGGAAGCGCTGGCGGGTGGGCCGATCGGGCGGCTGCGCGACGGCGACCTGATCGAGATCGTGATCGACCGGCTGAACCTGAACGGCAGCGTCAACTTTCTCGGCCCCGACGGCACCGAGCTGCCCCATGCGGACGCGCAGGCCCTGCTCGATGGACGCACAATGCACCCCGAGCTTGCGCCCGACCCGCGCCTGCCCGACGATACACGGCTCTGGGCGGCGCTAACCGCAGCGAGCGGCGGCACCTGGCGTGGCTGCGTCTATGATGTCGACCGCATCATCGAAGCGCTGCGCGCAGGCCAGGCAGCGTTAGGGGAGGGGG
>JAAUTF010000336.1 GCA_012031775.1 Candidatus Altimarinota bacterium
TGAGCGGGTGCAGGGCGCAGCGCTGCATGCCCCGAGCAGGGAGGAAACGTTGGGTGCAGGGGGCAGCGCCTGCGTGCTCCCACCGGTGGAAGGAAGAAAGAGCGGGTGCAGGGGGCAGCGCCTGCACCACCCCACCTTGTAAGGCGGCAACTCTTGCGCAACGAGAGTAGGCCGCCTTGCAAGGCGGCCTACTCCTCCAACACGATGCGCCGCATCTCGCGCAGCGCCTCGGCATCCCCAGAAGCATAAGCCGATCGCCCGCGATCAGCACCGTCGCACCGCTTGGCACCACGCTCTCATCATCGCGCAGAATCGACACCACAAGCGCGCCTTCGGGTAGGTTCAATTCGATGATCGAGCGGTTGTGGGCGCGTGAGCGCTCGGGGATCTCGATCTCCATCAGTTGGCTGCTTGCCGTCACCTGCGGCACGAATTCGCCGGGGTAGTGCCACTCCACCACCTTGTTCGATTGAACTCCTAGCCAGCGCGCCACCCACGGGATTGTTGTGCCTTGCAGCAGCACCGAAGTTAACACGATAAAAAACACTAGGTTGAAGATCATGTCCGCCTTTGGCAGGCCATCGAGCAAGGGAAAGGTCGCTAGCACGATCGGCACCGCGCCGCGTAGCCCGACCCACGAGACCATCAGTTTGTCGCGTGTATCGAGCTTCGAGCGCGCCAGCGATAGGAAGACGCTGAGCGGGCGTGCGACGAACACGAGGATGAGCGCCATCAGGAAGCCCGAGCCGATTACCGGCAGCAGCTGCGAGGGGAAGACCTGCAAGCCGAGTGTGATGAACATCGCGATCTGCATCAGCCAGGCCAATCCGTCGTGGAAGCGCATCAGGCTGCGTTTATGCACAAAGCTTTGCCCGTTCATCACGATGCCTGCAATATACACCGCTAAAAAGCCATTACCACGCATCAGCGTGGTTAAACCGTAGGTCAGCAGCACCAGCGCTATCGTTAGCACTGGGTAGAGGCCTTCCTGGTTCAGGCGCAGCCTATTTACGGCGTAAACCATGCCACGCCCCAGCGCGTAACCTGCCCCGGCTCCGATGACCATCTGCAAGATGAAGGAGGGGATTAGGCTCCACACCGAGCTCTCGGGCACAAGCAGCAGCCCGCTGATCGCCATGGTCAGGAAGACCGCTATCGGGTCGTTGCTGCCCGACTCGAACTCGATCAGCGGCTCCAGGTTGCCGCGCAGGTTCACGCTGCGCGCGCGCATTACCGAGAAGACAGCGGCAGCATCGGTGGAGGAGACGATCGCGCCAAGCAGCAGCCCACCGAGCAGCTCGAAGCCCAGGAAGACGGTAGCCGCCATTGCGATCACCACTGTACTGATCAGTACGCCCAGGTTCGCCAGCGAGAGGCCGCTCCATAAAATAGGGCGGATGCTGCGCCAGCTCGTGTCGAGGCCGCCGGAGAAAAGGATGAAGACCAGCGCGATAACACCAATCGATTGCACCAGGCCGGGGTTGTCGAGGTAAATACCGCCCGGCCCCTCGGCACCCGCCAGCATGCCGATGCCAAGAAAAAGCAGCAGCGCTGGCACACCGGTGCGCGACGAAGCTTTGCTCGCGACCACGCTGATCAGCAGCAGCCCCGCCGTGATAAGCAGTATTAGCTCGATCGAGATCTCGGTCATCGTTCCTCAATAGCGCAGAAGTTAGGATTCAGGATTCAGCATTCAGAAGAAAGCCGCGCAACTCTTTGTGCCTGTAGCATAGCCTAGTACTCCAACGAGACCGTGCCTTTTGCCGCATCAGCACCTCGTTCACATGTCACCCTGAGCGGAGGCGCAGCCGGAGCGAAGGGTCTCGGCAGGGCGTCAGGAGCCGGGATTCTTCGCTGCGCTCAGCATGACAAGACTCGTTGGAGCACTAGGTCGGTTGAGTGGAAAACAGCGCACGATGCTCTTCCTGTGAGCCGAGCTTGGCCTACTGAGTCCTGAATCCTGAATCCTCAATTCTGCTTGTTTACACTGGGTGCAAGCCCGGAAACTCTAGCCCCAGCGTTTCTGCGAAACCGCACATCAAGTTCATACACTGCACTGCGCTACCAGCCGCTCCCTTCATCAAATTATCGATCGCGCAAATGCTGACGACACGCTTGCCCGCTGCATCGACGGCAAAGCCGATGTCGGCGTAGTTGCTGCCCGCCAAGATTTTTGGCTCAGGGAAGCGGTAGATGCCCTGGCGCTCTTTCACAATCCGCACAAAAGGCTGCTCTTTGGCGAAGGTGCGGTAGGCCTGCCACAGTTCTTTTTCGGTCACTGGTTGCTTTAGAAAGACATGCGCCGTCGCCAGCGCGCCGCGCACCAGTTCAACGGCTGTGATCGAAAGATGCACGTTTGTCAGCCCGCTAACCTGGGTTATCTCGGCGCTATGGCGGTGTCCGACGGGTGCAAACGAGCGCACTGCGCCCGCGCGCTCGGGGTGATGGCTGCTCTCATTGTTCTGCGCGCCGCCCTCCGAGGAGCCGACCTTTACCTCGACTACCATCGGCTGTGTCTCGTCCACCAGCCCGGCGCGCACTAGCGGCAGCAGCGCCAGATTGCTCGCCGTGGCATTGCAGCCCACACCGCTGGCGTACTGAGCGTTACGCAGCTGTTCACGATTTAGCTCGGGCAGGCCGTAGACGAAGCGCTCAAGCCAGCCTGGCGCGGGATGCTCCGCGCCATACCAGCGCTGGTAGTGTGCCGCGTCGCGCAGCCGAAAATCAGCGCTGCAATCTATAATGCGCCCGGCGAGCGCGGCATAGCGCTCGATCGCCCGTGCTGCCTCGCCATGTGGTAGTGCAAGAAACAACACATCGCACGCTTCCAGTTTGTCCGGATGGATGAATTGTAACCCAGATTGCCCGCGCAGATTCGGGTGAACCTGGTAGATATATTTGCCCGCATTGCGCGCGCTCGTCGCCTGCGCCACCGTCACCACCGGGTGCCAGAGCAAGAGCCGCAGCAGCTCGCCGCCTACATACCCCGACGCCCCAACAATTGATGCCTGTAAATTCATGGATTGTTTTTAAACCGTAAAGACGCGAAGGCGCAAAGGCCGAAGCGGTTTGTTTTGGCAGGGCAGCCCACAGGCCGTGCCGCTGTGGTGAAAGGAGCACCGCTTACACACCCGCAAGCTTCGCGCTCTTTGCGCCTTTACAGTTAAATATGCGTCCTCTACGGTTCAAAACGCTCGGCCTTCGCGCCCGATGGCTTCGACGTAGTTGATGATGCGCGCCGGGATGTCGACGCCAGTGGTATCGATGCTGTTGCGGAATTCCATGGTGTAATTGACCTCGTTGACCAGCAATTGGCCCTCACGGGTCTCCAGCAGGTCGATCGCCACTACGCCGCCGCCGACGGCATAGGCCGCGCGCACGCTCAGTTCGGCCAGTTCAGGCGTGATCGGGCATTTCGAGGCGATGCCGCCGCGCGCTGTGTTGGTGATCCAGTGGTTGCTCGTGCGGTAGATCGCCGCGATACACTCGTCGCCGACTACAAACGTGCGAATGTCGCGCCCCGGTTTGTCGATATATTCCTGAATATAGAAGATCGCGTGTTGGTAACTGCCAGCACATCGCGGTGCTCTAAATCGCCTCGGCAGCGTCACGGTCGTTGATCTTGCTGACCATGCGCCCCCAGGAGCCGATCACCGGTTTCAGTACCACCGGGTAGCCGAATTGCTCCATCGCTTCTAGTGCGCTCTCGGGTGTAAAGGCTAGCAAGCAGCGCGGCGTCGCCACATTGGCATGAATAAGCGCCTGCGTGGTCAAAACTTATCGCCGCAGGTCAGCGCTACCTGATAATTGTTGACAGTTCGTATACCGGCATCGTTAAGGATCTTCAAAATATAGAGCGCGCGGCTATGTTGAATACAGCGCTCCAGCACCACATCGAACTGATGCTGATAACGATGCAGGTCGAAAATCGTCTCGCGGTCGTCGATGCGGGTATACTCCACACCGCGCCGCTCCAGTTCATTGAAGAGCAACTTCTCCTCAGCGCGAATGCGCGAACACAGCACTCCGATACGCATACTCGTTCTCCATGAGATACGTATGTTGCACTCGCGCCAAAGGCGCGAATGCCGCATACAAAACTTCACTCCCCCCAATCTTCCTCCACCTCAGGTGCCAGCGCGAGCTGCGGCGGATCGATGCTGATCACCTCCAGTTCGGCACCGCACTCGGGGCAGGTCACGATCTCGCTCTCCATCGTATCGGCCGGCAGGGCGAACTCAGCACCACATTCAGGGCATGTCACGTTCATCGGTCGTTTCCTCGCTGTAGAATGGCAAGCATCGCCTCGGTCACATCGTTCGTCGTCGCATTCCCGCCCAGATCGGGCGTATGTGGGCCATGTATCGTCACCGCGCACAGCGCCGCGCGCAACTGTGCGCCCATGTTGGCAAAGCTCCGCGTGGGATCTTCTGAATCCTGAATCCTGAATCCTGAATCCTGCTCGTCATCCTCTAACTCCTGACTCCTGACTCCTGACTTCTGCTCCAAAAGCATCGCCACACAGCCGATCGCTGCCAGCGGGTTGGCGACATCTTTGCCCGCGATGTCGGGCGCGGCACCGTGGACGGGCTCGAACAGCGCGTGGGTTTCACCAAGATTGGCGCTGCTGGCCAGGCCTAAGCCGCCGCTATGGATGCAGGCGATATCGGAGAGAATATCGCCGAACATATTGGTCGTCACCAAGACATCGAAGCGCTGCGGCGACTGCGCCACGTGCATTGCGGCCACATCTACCAGCAGTTCGTCGACGACAAGCTCGGCGTACTGCGCGGCCACTGCCAGCGCGCTCTGGCGGAAGAGGCCATCGCTCACGCGTAACACATTCGCCTTATGCACGATCGTCAGTTTGCCGCGCCGCTGCTGCGCCAGCTCACAGGCCACGCGCGTGATACGTTCGCTGGCCCGCCGCGTGATCAAGCGCTCGGCGATCGCCGTGTCGCCGTCGTCTTCCAGACGCTCGCGCCCAACATACAGATCCTCGGTGTTCTCGCGTACCACTACAAAATCGATCTCAGGCCGTTGTATGGCGAAGGTAGGCCGAATGTTGGCGTAGAGATCGAGCGCGCGGCGCAGCTGCACGATCGGGCTCCGGTAGCCGGGCACAACGTGGCTCGGCGAGGCGACCGCGCCGAAGAGTATCGCGTCTGCTGCGCGTGCTGCCGCAAGTGTAGCCTCTGGCAGCGCCGTGCCATGGCGCTGAAACGCCTCCCATCCCGCTTCAGCCTCGACAAACGTTGTCTCGGGCGCAAGCGCCGCCAGCACGCGCCGCGCTGCTCCCATCACCTCGGGGCCAATTCCATCACCAGGGATAATGCAAATATGCATGCGTTTGTCCGTCTCTACGACTCGCCCGGGAAACGCCGATGCGCCCGGTAGAACGGCACAATCCCGCCCGCCGCCCAGACCTCGCGCAGAAATGTTGGTGGCTCCGGCAGCTCGATCCGGCTGCCGTCTTCGCGTGTGATCAGCCCTGCTGCGACGTTCAACTCAACCAACTCGCCATCGCCTAGCTGCTGCGTAAGATCGGCCTCGAAGCAAGGAATGCCCAGATTGAGCGCGTTGCGAAAGAAGATGCGCGCAAACAGCGGCGCGACGATCGCGCCGATGCCGACCATTTTTAAGGCCAGCGGCGCGTACTCGCGCGAGCTGCCGCAGCCGAAGTTCTTGTCGGCTACGATGACATCGCCGGGCTGCACCTGCGCCGCAAAATCCGGTCGCGCCTCCACAAACGGGTACTTGCGCAGATCGGCCTCGTTTTTTAACATATACGGCGCGTAGCGCCCCGGCACGATCTGATCGGTGTTTACGTCCGGGCCAAAGACCCATACTCTTGCCATCGTGATGCTCCGTAGTGGGCGCAGCATGCTGCGCCCGGTCAGGTTGGGGCGCAGCATGCTGCGCCCTTACGGCCTTTCGTGCGATCGTACGATGTCCGCCGGGTGCGTGATATAGCCGGTTAGCGCGGTGGCCGCAGCGACCTCGGGCGAGGCGAGGTAGATCTGGGCCTCGGGGCTGCCCATACGCCCGCGGAAGTTGCGGTTGCCGGTAAAAAGACAGGTTTCGTTTGGCCCCAGCACGCCCATGTGCCGCCCAATGCACGCGCCGCAGCCCGGTGTACCGATCGCCGCGCCCGCCGTCAGCAGGGTCGAGAGCGTGCCATCTTCAGCAGCCAGCCGCAGCGATTCACTACTTGCCGGCACCACCACCAGCCGCGTTGTCGCTGCCACACGCCGCCCGCGCAGAATCTCGGCGGCGGCGCGCATATCTTCGTAGCGCCCGTTGGTGCAGGTGCCGATATAGACCACATCGATCGCCACGCGCCCTAGCTCGCCCAGGTCGACCACATTGTCGACAAAGTGCGGCGCGCTGATCTGCGGCCCCAGTGTCGCCAGATCGATCTCCACCACGCGTGCGTACGCCGCGCCCTCCTGGATGGTGAGGTAGGGCGCAGCGTGCTGTACCCTTACAGGGGTATCGCCTGCATCTCGGATCTCGGTTCTTTCCCTCCCCGGCGGCACGATGCCGGCCTTTGCCGCCGAC
>JAAUTF010000337.1 GCA_012031775.1 Candidatus Altimarinota bacterium
GACGGTTCGAACGACCTTGAAACACTGATTCGGAAGCATCCGATCGAGAGCCTGTTGGTTGGCCTCGGTATCGGCTTCGTCTTGGCGCGCGCACGCGGAGGTAATTATGACCGAACACGCCCCTCAGCTCGATCCTCCCGCCCGGAGCAGTGAGCCTTCAATTGCTGCTCTGCTCGGCGAAGTCGTAGCTGATGCCCAGACGCTAGTGCGCAAGGAGATCGAACTTGCCACTGCTGAGGTCAAAGTAGAGATCAACAAGGCTCGCGACGGCGCTATTTCACTTGGCATCGGCGCAGCAGTGGCAGGTATTGGTGGCATTTTCTTGCTGCTGATGCTCGTCCACGGTTTAGTCGAATGGTTCGGCTTGTCGTTCTGGTTATCGTATTTGATCGTCGGCGGTATTCTCGCCATCGTCGGCGGCATCATGCTCTATATGGGCTTGCAACGGTTGAAGACCGTCGACCCGATGCCGCGCGAAACGATCGATAGTGTACGAAAGGATGTTGAATGGATCCGCGAACAGAGCCAATAAAAAACGATATCGAGACCATCCGTGAGTCGATGACGGATAAGATCGGTCAGATCGAAGACAAGGTTAAGGGTACGGTTGAAGGCACCGTGGATTCGGTTAAGCAAACCTTCAATCTTAACACGCAGGTTGGCGAGCGGCCTTGGGCAGCCTTTGGCGTGGCGGTGTTGATCGGTTATGGCCTGGGTAGCATGGGCGGTGGCAGCAAGAGCGACAATGTGCGCACCATGTATCCGCAGCACGCGGGCGAGCCGATGCGCTATTATCCGGCACCGAGTATGCGTGCGGGTGAGCAGCCGACTTCGCAGCTTAAGGGCAATCAGCAGAGCTTCGGCATTAGTACTGGCAACGGTAATTATCAGCCCCAGAGTTCGTCGCAGCCCGGTTTCCTCGGCGATCTTGCCGAGCAGTTCGGTTCGGAGTTCGAAGTACTGAAGACAGCAGCGGTTAGCGCCGGTATTGCCTTCATCCGCGATATTATCAAGGAGAATGTGCCGAACTTCGACCAGGCCTACCGCGAGGCCCAAGGTGCCTACGAGCGCCAGAAGGTCGAGAACGATACCTTTAACGGTTCCTCCTCGATTGAGAACCTACGCCCTGATCCCGCCGGTGACGATATTACCGAGAGCCGCCCTGGTTACGGCTACGGTAATGCCGATGCCCGTCAGGTTGGCCAGCTGTAGACTGTGGAGGGTCACCATGAGGTTGTGTAGCAACCCCATGGTGACCCTCACTTTACATATAGTTTACAGTGGCTATAATGTCGCCGAGTACCCCGGCTGCGGTTACCGCAATGCCAGCCCCCGGGCCGCGAATAACGAGCGGGCGCTCGTCGTAGCGTAACGTTGAAAAGCTAAATAAGTTGTCTGCCCCGCGCAGGTTGGCAAGCGGATGCTCTGCTTCAACAGCGTTCAGCGCTACGGTAATGCTCTTACCCGCTATCTTCGCTTCATAGCGTAAAACGCGCTCTCGGGCGCGCGCTTCCTCAACTTTTCGTTGATATATCGCGTCAAGCGTTGCTAAACTCGACATAAAATCTTCACGGCGTAGATACGCCATTTCCTCTGGGAATAGCGCAAGCGGTGCAACCGCAGCAGCTTCCAGAGCCACTCCGCACGTGCGCGCTAAGATAAGCGCTTTGCGCGCCACATCCGCCCGCTCAAATCATCGCGTGGGTCGGGTTCAGTCCAGCCCTGCGCGTGGGCGTGGCGTACGGCAGCTGAGAAACTCATACCTTGCTCAAGCGCACTGCACAGAAAACCGAGCGTCCCACTCATACTCGCTTCAATACGCGTAATCCGATCGCCGCTATCGAGCAATCGCTGTAACGTATCGATCACCGGAAGCCCGGCACCCACTGTCGCTTCGTAGCGGGTTGCTCCGCTGGCTGTCAGCGCTACAAAAGCAGTGTGGGAAGCGGTCAGCGGGCGTTTGTTCGCCAGTACCACGCGATGTCCGCGCTCAACGGCTGCGATAAGATCGCGCTCCATACCATCAGCTGCTGAAACATCCACGATAATCGCAGGCTCGCCTTCGAGCAGTGAGCGCCAATCGACTGTGGCGCTGATCGTGGCAAGCTTGTGGCCTTGCGTGCGGGCCACCCGTACAGCCTCGAGCAGCGCGGCATCAGGAGCATGCAGCGCGCCGCTGCTATCGGCCAGCGCTCGATAAACAAGCTCAAAACCATAGCGCGCGCGCAACGCTAACTGCGTCGCCTGCACCTGCTCGATTAGCGCCCGCCCGACCCCACCGACTCCTAGTTGAATGAGAGCGATCTGTCGCATATTATAGAGCTTACTGCATCACACCTATAACCTGTAACCTCCAAGAGTATACCATGCGTCGTCTTGCCGCCTTTGTACTAATCATCCTCCTGCTAAGCGCCTGCGGCCAGGCACCGCAGCTGCAGCTGGCCGACGACACCGGATTGGTTGAGCGCGCCGCGCTTGAGAACGCTGCAGCTCCTCTGCTTGCACGCGGTGCAACGGTTGCGATCTATGTTGTTGGTAGCGGAGACACGAGCGGTGCTGATTTTAATCGCCGCCTCGCAGCGGAGGGACTACAAGGCGATCGGGTAGTTGCAGACAATGTGATAGCGCTGTATATCAGCTTCGAGCCGCGCTACAGCGAGTTTCGTGTCGGCGGCATCTGGAGCGCTGCCCTGCCCGATGCGACGCTGCGCACGATCCGTCAGCAGATTCTGAACCCGGCACTGCGCGCAGAAGACGCAACGGCAGCGTTGAGCGCTACACTCAGTGCCTTCGAGGCGACGATCACTGCATATCCTTTCGGGGCACGGGGCAATCAGATCGCCCTTGTACTGCTGGCCCTCCTCGCTATCGCTATCGTCGGTGTGCTGACGCTAAGTTTCCTCGCGGATCCGCTGGCTACGCTCTGGGCGCGCACACCTTTTGGCAAAGCCCAGCAGCGCCGTCGCCGTCGCGTGTCCTTCGCGGCCACGCAGGCAGCGCTGATGCACGACCTTGGCGAGATAGAGCTCTATGCAGCAGCGCTTGCTGAGCTGCCCGCTGACTATTCCCGTCGCCACGATGCGCTGGCACAGCGCGTCAGCACAATCGCTGCGCGCGACTCGGCTGCTGCCGATGCAGATGAGGGTGTGAGCGACCTGCGGTTTGAGCTACGTCGCCTGCACGATGCGCTTATCGCCTATAAGGGCGAGATTGAGCATGGCCCGCGCTGGCTGGCTGAGGCCGCCGGTAGCGCGCAGACAACGGTGGCAAACGCGAGCGCTGCCCTGACATCTGCAGCACAACGCCCGCCGAAAAAGCGTAAGCGCCCGCCTTCCACCGCCGACAAACAGCACCTTGCTGATCTTCAGCTGCGCCTGTTTGCGCTTAATGAGCGTGTAGCTGCCGCACCGCCCATAACGGTGTCGACGCAACGTTTAATCATCGAAGAATATAAGGCCATTCGCGAGGCTGCCCATGCCCTCTGGCAGCGCACCGCACCTGGCCATTTTCGCGCTTATACCACGTCAACATCTACTGCATTCTTTACCGGTACCGACAGTTCCGCATCTGCCAATAACACAGCGAGCGACAGCAGCTCATCCGACAACTCTTCGACAAGCTACGACAACCCGAGCAGCCCGAGTAGCGACGGTGGCCCCTGGTAAGGCAGGCGCGCCGTGCATCAAGCACATATCGACGGCGCTATCGGCTATAATAGTGGTGTGGCATGAGCGCGCAAACTAGCGCCGCCTACCTCGAAGGTGCAGATGAACCAGCCAGCATCAAACAATGCAGAACCCCTCGCGACTCTGCCTTTGTCGCGCTACCTTCCCGACCATCTCGTTCAGGCTTTTGCCAGTGGCACGGCCACGTCGCGCGATTTGTTCGAGGCCTGCGCACAGCTCGCCAGTGCCTCCTACTCCGTCAGCACTTATCTGCCGCACCGCATCGTACAGCGCCAGCAACAGCATCCCAGTCACGAGCCGTGGGTCGAATGGCTCAAGGTACGTTGCTTTTTGCCGACGTTAGCGGCTCAACGGCGCTCGCCGAGCGTTTGAGCGAGCGTGGGCGCGAGGGCAGCGAGATCGTCACCGCTACGCTCAACAGCTACTTTGGCACGATGATCCAGATCGTGCAGGCTGCTGGCGGTGATATTCTAACCTTTGGCGGCGATGCCTTGCTTGTGCTCTTCAGCAGTGATGCGCACGCACAGAATGCGGCGCACGCTGCGCTCGCCCTGCTCCACGAATTGCACGATTTCGAGCGCAGCGTTTCCGGTGTGGGCACGTTCCGTCTGAGTATGCATATCGGTGTGGAAAGCGGGCGCATCGCACTAGTGAGCGCCGGACCGCCCGATGCGTTGCGTTATGGCGTGATGGGCGCAACGGTTAATCGTGTGGCCCTCGCAGAAGGATGTGGCGGCCGCGGCGAACTAGTCGTTGGGCCGAACACATGGCAGCACATTGCCGTGTTTGCCAGCGCCGAAGAGCGCCAGCCAGGCTATTTTAAAGTCGACCACCTTGTTGGGCAGCAACATGGCTCGCCAGTGCAAGAACAGCTTCCCTCGCTTGACCATTCTGTCGCTGCGGTCGCTGAACTGATCACACGGCTTGAACATCTCACGCCGTATTTGCCGCCCGACTTGCTCGTCCGCATCCTCGCCGATCCACAGCGCCCACGTGTCGAGGCCGATCTGCGCCCGGTGACCGTGCTTTTCGCCCAACTGCGTGGCCTTGGTACTTTCATCGAGAGCTTGCCTGCTGCCGACGCTGCAAACGTGCTCGATGCTGTGCTCTCGCCCATCCAGGCGGCGGTGCAGCGCTACGGCGGTTTCATCAACAAGCTCGATCTTGCCGACGAGGGCGAGAAGATTCTGGCGGTTTTTGGCGCGCCAACCGCCTATGAAGACCACGCCGAGCGTGCCGGTCGTGCGGCGCTGGCCATGCTTGACGTGATTGCAGATTGCAGATTGCAGATTGTAGATTGCACCGATCTCCAATTACGCGTCGGGCTAAATACGGGCCTTGTCTTTGCGGGCAACGTTGGTACCGCCGAGCGCAAAGAGTATACCGTAATGGGCGATGCGGTGAATGTCGCCGCCCGCGTGATGGCCAAAGCCGAGTGGGGTGCTATCTGGTGCAGCGCAGCGACCGCCGATCGTATAAACCCCCGGCTCCATTGCGAGGATCGCGGTCAGGCACAGGTGCGCGGGCGTGTCGAAGCCTTGCAGCTTTACGCGCTCGTCGGGGAGCGCGAGGCGGTGTTGCCTCCGGTCGAACACTTGCCGCTGGTGGGCCGCGATGTCGAGTTGGCCTGGCTCGAAGAGCGGCTAGATGCGGTGCGCGCCGGAAGTGGGCGGGTGCTCCGCATCAGCGGTGAGGCTGGTATCGGCAAGACGCGCCTTGTTGCCGAGTTGCTCGCGCGCCATGCTGCCGAGCTGCGTCTGATCGAGGTGTCCTGTCTTTCGTATGCTACCAATACGCCCTATGCGCCGTGGAGCGAAGTGCTCAAAGCGCTCTGCGGTATTACATCTGGCGAGGCCCAGGAGCAGCGCGCCTTGAAGCTTGCCGCCGCTCTAAGCCAACTGGGTGCGGGTAGCGAAGAGTGGATGCCGCTACTCGCCGAGTTAGTGCGCCTCGACGTAGCCGATAACGTGCTTGTGCGTGCGCTCGACCCACAACAGCGCCAGTCTCGTCGTTTCGAGCTGATCGCCGATCTGCTGCTGGCCGAGGCCGCGCGCGAACCGCTCATGCTCTTTCTCGATAACCTCCAGTGGGCCGACCAGATCTCGCTCGATCTTTGGCAGTACCTTGCCGGGCGCGTCGATGAGGCACCGATCGCCCTGCTCGCTGCTCACCGGAGTGGCCTGAACTGGGGTGACGATACACAGGGCGACCGCGCCGAGGAATTGGTTGTGCCCGAACTGCCTGCGTCCGCCTGTGCTGCCTTGCTCGACCAGCAACCCGAGGCTGCGCAGCTCTCACCCGAGGTGCGCGAGCAGATCGTGGCGCGCGCTGATGGCAACCCGCTGTATCTGGAGGAGCTGACGCGGGCGCTCGCTGCACAAGAGAGCGAGATCGCGCTCGATGCGTTGCCCGACAGCCTCAATGAGCTACTGCTGGCCCGTATCGACCGCCTCGACGAGCGCTCGCGCACCTTGTTGCGTGTCGCTGCCGTCATCGGTCAGCGCTTCCCGGTAGATGTGCTGCGCCACATCCAGGGCACCGATTATCAGGCGCTCCTTCAGCAGCTCACGCGCCTCGACGCGGAAGAAGTGACACAGCTTGAGCGCGAGAATCCCGAGCGCGTCCATCTTTTTGCCACGCGCTGCTGCAAGAGGTCGCCTATCAGAGCTTGCTCTTCGCCCGCCGCCGTGAAATTCACCGTCGTATCGGCGATTATCTGGAGCGGCGCTATGCCACCGATCTGACGACGCTGCGCGCGCAGTACGGCGATAGCTTGCAGCCCGGCGGCCTGGTGCAGATCGGGCGCAACGGCTCCTTGCTGCGCCGCGCTAACCGCGCGCTAGCGGGCCGATCTTTTGCTTGCGCATCACTAC
>JAAUTF010000338.1 GCA_012031775.1 Candidatus Altimarinota bacterium
CTCCCGGAGGATTCCCCATGCGCCGCGTGCCCCCTGCCTTCACGCTCATCGAGCTGCTGGTCGTCGTCGCCGTCATCACGATCCTGGCGGCCATCGCGGTGCCCAACTTCCTGGAGGCGCGAGACGCGCAGCAAGGTCTCGCGCGTGCGCTCGGACATGCGGACGCTGGACACGGGCTGGTGGCCTACTACACACCTGCTGGTCACTACCGCCTCGTGATATACCGCGATGTTGCGGCTGACGCACCAGAAATTGTGCTGGAGAAAGTTGTTGGCACCGATGTGCAGATACTCGCTAGCGCTGAAAGTACCGGTTATAGCGCCGAAAATTGGCATACCATTGCGCTCAACATCACCGGTACAACGATCACTGCCGATCTCGATGGCAGCACCCTGCTGACGGCCGAGGACGCGCAGCCACTTGGCGGCGGCCAGGCCGGTGTGTTGACGCGTGCGTTCGGCGCGATCTTCTTCGATGATCTCACTATCACCACACCGTAAAGGAGAGCGTATGCGCCGCCCATTTCGTCTTTTGTGCAGTGTTGCGCTGCTTACTGGTGTGCTCGCTGCTTTCCCGCTCGGATCGCTGGCTCAGAACGAAGAAAGATTCCTTGGTCAGTTCGTGTTATCGGGTAGCTCTGTAACTAAGCGCCCGCAGGTTGATGCCCGCGATAGTACTGTCCATATCGTTGCACCAGTTGAAAATCGTGCGCAGCGCTACTGGACAAACAAGATTCGACGCTGACCGCCGGTGAACCGGTTGATATTTGTCCGTCTGGCGATGTGCCGGATTTTAGTACTTCCGACATCTTTGTGGCAGGCAACGGCACGCTCTGGGCCGTCTGCACCGAAAACAACGAAGACGATCGGGTGAATCGTGTTTGGGTAGCGAATAAACCAGCCGGGGGCAACTGGACACGTAAAATCGTCGCCGATAATGGCGTCAATTTCCCTGTGCAGCCGGGTATTGTTGCTCGCAGCGATAGCGAGATCTTCGCTTTCTGGCGTGAACCGGGCCGCCCCATCCGTTATGTTCGCAGCACCAATGCCGGCGAGACCTGGAGCGGGCTCGGCGCGGTCGACGATATCGAAGCTGCCGAAACCTTCGCAGTGCCCGCCCTTGGCCCCTAACGGCGAACTGGCGGTCGCGTACTTCCGTGGCTTTGGCAACGCCTTGCAGATCTATGTGAGCATCTGGAACGGCACCAGCTTCGAGCCGGTGCGCGTTACAGATACCGACCGCGAATATGCTAGCCCTAGTGCCGCGTATACGCCCGATGGCACTCTGCACGTCGCCTACAAAAGCATTGAGCCCGGCGTCTGGGTCTCTACGCGCCAGAGTAATGGCCAGTGGACACAACGCCGTCTCTCGCCCGACAATCAAGGTGCGGCCAACGACCTTGTCTCGATCGATGCGGATAGCGTTGGCAATTTGCACGTCACCTGGTCGGCCGATGGCTATGTCTACTATCGTTTTAAACCCGCTGGTGGCGATTGGTCGCCACGAATCCTGCGTAATATCAATAGCGGTACCTATTTTAACTACGCCGGTGCGGCCAATATCTCGGCCAGCGGCACCTATTTCCACGTTGTTTTCGAGAACTGGAGCGCACGCCCCGGCCCGGCTGTTGGCTATGCGCTGTTCTCCGCAGTCAGTGTGCAGCCGTTAGGTGCTGTGCCGGTTATCGACAACGATGCACCGCTGATCGGCGATAAAGAGACTGTTACTGTCACGTTCAAAGACCTGATCGGCACGCCGACCGAGCTGCGCTGGCGGTGGAACGCAGCGCCGACCGATATCGAGAACGACTCTGCAGGTTGGAAGCCGTATCAGGCGACGCTGACGGTGCCGGTGCCCGCAACGCTCCGCTCTGAAGATACCGATAGCTGTGACCCGGCGACATTGTTTGTGCAGCTGAGAAACGCTCAGACGCAGGGGCAGGTGGCAAGCGATACCGTGACAATCGACGCTGCGGTTGAGTTTACGGCACGCGCTAGCAATCCGAATATTATTAACAAGTCTAAGGATTTTACCCCGGTCAGGCTCGCGAACGGTCAGGCGATCCTGCAAGACTTCAATACCGACAGCGGAGCTAGCGACGGCGACCCAGGGTATACGCGCAACACCTTGATCTATCTTGAGATCAGCGCGCGCGAAGAGTGTAGCGGTATCAATACACTAGCATTGGGCAGCTCACCGACTAACATGCCCGAGCCCTTCCTGGTCGATGGGAACTACTTCGCCAATCTGGTCGCCTATCCTGGCACCTTGCAGCCCGGCAGCAGCAATCCGATCGTCTTGAAGCTGGTCGATAAGATTGGCAACGAGCGCACTCTATCGACCTCGATTATCTATGATAATGTGAAGCCGGTGCTGACTAATCAGGCGGCAGTGGGGCTGTCCATCAACAGCGATCCTGCTGCTACAATGCTGAGTACGCTGACGATCAGTAATGCAGCGGTGGCCGATAATCTGTACCCGGGGCGCGGTTTCTGGGGGCTATGGGTGGCGAATAGCCGTACCCAGCTGGGCAGTCCGCTCACCGACGAGACTTTGGTCTGGACACCGCTGAAAGCACCGGGTACTACCGGCAGCTTCAGCATCAGCGGCTGGAGCCTGGGCACCGGTATTCCTGACGCACAGCGCACGCCGGCGAATACTTTGTCTATGTGCGCTTCATCGACGGCGCGGGCAATCCTAGCGATGGCATCTTAACTGCCAGTATTACGCTGTCTGCGGCACCGACCGAAGCGCAGATTTTGCACCCACTATTCGAAGATAGTGCGTGCGGATGCGGTGTGTGATAGCATACTATCACACACCGCATCTACATACACACACACATAGCATGAAACAGTTGTCCACCGCCACGGCGCGGTACCCGCGATTAGCAGCGCTCCAGGGTTGGCTGGTGCGCCGCGAGCTCGGCCCGGCGTTAATCGTCGCCGTCTTTTTGCTACTGCTGCCGCTAAGTACACCACGTGTTGTGCTCAGCGACGAGATCCAATACTTCAGTTATCTGCGTTCGCTCTATTTCGACGGCAACCTCGACTTTCGTAACGAGTATCAACATTTTGCCGACATCGGCCTCGCTTTCGACGATCCGGCGGTGTTTAACGCGCTGCTACGCGAAGACGAGCGTAATCCTAACCCAGAGACGGGCCTGCTGCGTAATGTCGCCCCCGTTGGCTCGGCGCTCTTGTGGGCACCGGGCTTTGTGCTGGCGGATGTGGTTGTGCAGCTCGCCAATGTTTTTGGCGCGAATATTCCCCGCGACGGCTTTTCGCGCCCGTATATTCTTGCCGTCTGTATGATGAGCGCGCTCTATGCGCTGCTTGGGCTGTTATTAACCTACCGCATCACACGCCGCTATGTCGGCGATTTTGCCGCAACACTAGCGACATTGAGCGTGTTTCTAGCCTCGCCGCTGATCTTTTACACCTTTATCGCTATGCCCTGGTCGCACGCCAACGGCTTTTTTCTTTTTGCGCTCTTCCTCTGGCTCTGGGGGGGGGGCAGGGGTCAGGAGTCAGGAGGCAGAAGGGCAGGCGCGATCGGACAAGAACCGAGAACCGAGAACCAGTACCGTAATATCGCTCCTGTTGCCGGGGGGCATCTGCTGCGCGCCCGACAGGCACAGCGCCCGCTGTGGATGTGGTTGCTGCTGGGTTTTGTCGGTGGGCTGATGGTGCTTACGCGCGAGCAACTTGGTCTGCTGCTGATAATTCCGGCGCTCGAAGGTGTAGTCGCTTATTGCGGAATGCTGCGCCGCCACGAATGGGCTCGGGCTGCCACACTGTTCAGCAAGCACCTCGCTTTTTTAGTGGCACTGCTGATTACACTCCTACCGCAGCTGGCGGCCTATCAGGTGCTGAACGGTCGGCCTGCACCAGCTGCCACAGTCGGCGATAAGTTTCGTTTTGCCGCAGTTGGCCCCTTTGATGTGCTGCTCAGCCCGCATTTCTTCGATACGCTGCTGCACCCCGCACATGGGGCCTTTCTGTGGAGCCCGGTGATTGCGATCGGGCTTCTGGGTTTATGCTGGCTGGGGCGCAAAGACGCGCTGCTCGCCGGGCTATTGCTTATCGGCTTTCTCTGTCAGACCTATATCAACGGTGCTTTCGGCACCACCTGGCATCTCAGTCGCGCCTTTGGCTTTCGCCGCCTGATCGAGTGTACGCCGATCTTTGTGCTTGGCCTCGCTGCCCTGATCGAATGGCTGCGCCCACGCCTCGGCAGTTGGCCGCTGCTGCTCGTCGCTGCCGCCCTTGTCTATTGGAACCTTGGCCTGATCGCACAGTGGACGATTATCCGCACCGAGATGCGCGCTGGCTTGATCTGGGATGGCATGCTACGCTACCAATTCCTCGAAGTGCCCGGCCAGGTGGTCGGCAAGCTACGCGTCCTCCTCTTCGACCGCTGCAAACTGGTGACGAACCAGACTTGTTAGAGGAGAATTCAGGAGTCAGAGTTCAGAATTCAGAAGTTCTGCTGCAATGCCGCCGCCGTGCAGCCAGACATGCCGAACACGACGCAGCACCGTGCGGGTCATGGCAGATTCCTCACTCCGCTGCGCTCCGGGTATATTGTGCTACGAAGCACACGAAGCGCACGAAGCCGCACATTTTGTGTCTCCCTGTCTCCTGAATTCTCTCCTAAATTGCCTTCTGTCCCTCGCGGGTGCTGGCGAGCGTGCCAAGGTGGCATGCCTCGCTGAGGCTGACGAGATAGGGTAGATCGTCGCCGTACTCGACCACGCTGATGCTGGCATTTGTCACCCAGATGCGGTTGATGCGATCCATATTCATGCCAAGCGCGTCGGCGACCAGAATCTTCACTACAACATCATGCGTCGAGACAAGGATAGTCTGCTCGCGATATGCAACGCAGACGCGCTCGCGAAAATCGAGTGTGCGCTTGAGGATATTCGAAAAGCTCTCGCCATCAGGCATCTGGGCGCGGGTTGGGTGCTCGCGCCATTCACGCAAGCCGTCGGCGAACTCCTCGGCGATCTCGTGGGCGAACTTGCCCTGCCATGCGCCATGGTCGATCTCTAGTAGCGCCCCTTCCTCAACATAGGGTACTTCTGGGTGAAAACGGGCGATGGCCTGGGCCGTTAGCGCGGCGCGCTGCAGTGGGCTGGTGAAGATTGCATCGAAGCGCTCATGCCGTAGCCGCTCGCCAAGCGCCTCGGCTTGGCGTAAACCCAGATCCGAAAGCGGTGCGTCCATCTGGCCCTGATAACGATGAATGCGGTTCCATTCGCTTTCGCCATGGCGGACGATGATCATGCGCATAGATACATCCTTCTCCCTATAAATTAAGATCGTGCGATCTCACAGCTCCTTTGACGCATACGGAAATCGTTGCTCACCCCACGCGCGCGACGCGTGATCCGTGCCTACGCCTGTGCAGACGCATCCCGCGTTACGCTGGAATACTTTGCACGCCCCGCTTCTTCTACACGGTACGAGGTAGGCGGTCACGGTCTGGCTGCACCGCAGCATCATATCACCCCGAACCGTGTGAGAGGTCTACAGCGTTGCACCGCACAGCACGCTGTAGATTGCAAACGGCGCACAGCGCCGTTCGTAATGACATGGCAGAGCACCACGTACCTCGTGTTGCATCAGGAGTATTAGACCACTCCCGATCGCGCTCTATTATAGCTGGCTTTGATCGCGGCCTCGCAAGCGTGAACTATGGTGTATAATCCACAGGGCTGAAGGCAAGCAGAGCGTGGTTATGCGACCATCTTCGACGATAGAACCTCCGCCGATCGAAAGTATGCCGCAAGCGGAGGCGGTGCGCCCTGCCCGTTTCGTCGGCGACGCAGAGAGCGCTGTGGTGGATTATAGCCTGGCTAAGCTGCTCCGCGCTTTCCGTTATGCATTTGGTGGCCTGGGCTATCTGCTGCGTACCCAGCGCAATGCGCAGATCCACTGCCTGATCGGCCTCTGCGCGCTGGCGCTCGGCGCATTCCTTGGCCTGGCACGCTGGGAATGGCTCGCGCTGGTGTTGACCATCGCACTGGTGCTGGCCGCCGAGGGCGTCAATACCGCCATTGAGGCCGCTGTCGACGTCGCTACCGAAGCGTATCACCCCCTGGCACGCGTGGCCAAAGACGTCGCCGCTGGTGCCGTTTTAATTTGCGCTATCGCCGCAGTGATCGTTGGCTGTATCATTTTTCTACCGCACCTTGTCCCGCGGATCATCGCAACATTATCGTTGTTGACCTAGCGCGTCGTGCGTGGTCAACAACCCTTTTTATGTGGCCGATCGTTCGACAGGCGCGCCATCTCGGGCGCTATCGCGAAATTACGCAGGTGTTGGTGAGCCATGGCTTCGGCTATCTGGCCGAGCAACTCGGCCTCTTGCCGCTGCTCTCGTTTCCGCGCCGGATCTTCTTTCGTGCTCCCCCGAGCCCGCCGCTTGGCACTGCCGTGCGTCTGCGCGAGATGCTCGTTGCGCTTGGGCCGACCTTTGTGAAGCTCAATCGGTACATGGATCCGCAAGGTAATCTTTACGGCTACAGTACAAACGCGA
>JAAUTF010000339.1 GCA_012031775.1 Candidatus Altimarinota bacterium
GAGGATTTGTTTACAGCGATGAGCACAACGATTGAGCTTTGTTTGGGGTGTTGTGGGCAGCGAAGCTGCCCACAACACCCCAGACGTATGGCTCAATGCTTCTGCCCAGCGCTATAGTAGTTCATCGCGCGGTCTGTTTAATAAGGGATACCCTATGTCACCAGAACCCAGCCGCCTCGCCATCGTCGGAGCAGGGAACATCGCCGGGCCGTACGCCGAGGATATTGTGGGTTACGAGCACCTGGCACTTGCTGGTATCGCTGATATCGATCCGGCGCGTGCAGAAGCGCTGGCGGCGAAGCACAATGTGCGCGCCTATGCCAGCCTTGACGAAGTGCTCGCCGACCCTGCGGTCGATCTCGTGGTCAATCTGACCATCCATCACGCGCATTACGCCGTCTCACGCCAGATCATCGAGGCCGGTAAACATGTGTATAGCGAAAAGCCATTAGCCACCAGCTACGCCGAAGCGCGCGAGCTGGTAGACCTGGCCGAGCGACATGGCGTGCGGCTGGGTGCCTCCCCCTTCACCTACATGGGCGAGGCCCAGCAAACAGCCTGGAAAACGCTACGCGAGCGCAACATCGGCCCGGTGCGCCTGGCCTATGCCGAAGTCAACTGGGGCCGCATCGAGAGCTGGCACCCCAACCCCGGCCCCTTCTACGAGGTCGGCGCGCTCTGGGATGTCGGCGTCTATCCGCTGACCATGCTAACGACGTTGTTCGGGCCGGCGCGCCAGATCAGTTCCTACGGCAAGTTGCTCTACCCCCAGCGGGTGACGAAGGAGGACATTCCGTTTAGCATCAGTACGCCGGATTTTGTCGTCTCGATGATCGAATTGGCGAACGGTACCCTGGTGCGCCTGACAACCAATTTCTATGTCAAGACGACGCAGCAGCATTCGGGCATCGAGTTGCACGGCGACGGCGGTAGCCTGCACCTGGCGTCGTGGCAGAGCTTTGATGCCTGGGTAGGCTACGCCGATTTCGGCAAACCCTTTGCAGATGTGCCGCACGTGCGCCCGGCCCCGCCGCAAACAGCATGGGGGCGCGGTGTGGCTGAGATGGCGCAGGCCATGCAGGAAGACCGCCCGCATCGTGCAACTGGCAAACAGGCCGCGCATATCGTGGAGATCCTGGAGGGCGCAAGCACTTCGATGCGCACCGGCCATCCGGTCGCGATCACATCGTCATTCGACGCGATTGCGCCGTTAGAATGGGCCGCCTGAGGAGACGGGTGACGGGGGACAGGTTACGGCTGCCCCCTGTCTTCTGAATTACGCCAGGTGCGGCTCCAGGTGGGGAAGCAGCGTGACGCTCTCTTGCTCGTTGGGGTCGGTGCGCGCCAAAATGGCTACGGCCTCCTCAGGGCCGTCGTTGTAAGGCAAATGCGGCATGCCAGCGGGGATGTAAAGGTAATCGCCCGTCGCCACCGTCAGGTGCTGTTCGAGTTGCGGGCCGTAGAACATGCCTGCGCGCCCACTGATGACGTAGATCGCCGTCTCGTGCTGCTCGTGCAAATGTGCCCGCGCCCGCCCGCCGGGCGGAATACGCAGCAAGTGCATACAGATCGCCTGGGCACCTACGCTTTGCTGCGAGATACCGGCGAAATACGTCAGCCCCTGCTTGCCGCCGTAGGTCTCGTCGCTGCGCACCACCCGGCAGCTTTGCTCTTCCTTTGTCATACATGCCCTCCTCGTTTAGCGCAAGAACTAAGAATCGAGCGTGGAGACATAACAGCTGCTTATGCCTGATCACGTGGCGCTCACAAAGACCGCCAGCCTATCGGTATGTGGCGCTTGCTGAGCGCTCGCCTGGAGCCAGCGTTGCTGTGCTACCTGGTCGCTACACGGCCCGTAGCTGACGATAGTGATTGAGCGTCGTGCTGCTTCGATATGCAATTTTTTCAGCACTGCGTTGAGTATACTGCCCAAAAAAGGTGTGTAGAGAAAGAACACCGTGCCAGCGCTGTAATCGGCTGCGCGGGCGTCGGTGTGGAAGAAGCTCACATCGGAGAGGCGTAAATCGCTTGCGCAAGCCTGGGCGTAGTGGCAGTATGCTGCTTCGATCTCGATGCCGACAGCGCGCGCGTCGCTGAGTAGTCCCACCATCAAGGGTACGCGGCCCAGGCCTGCACCGATGTCGACGAAAACATCGGCTGAGGTGAGCGGTACCTGTGCCAGCAATTCGAGCACGATGCGCGCAGGTGTGGGCTGGTAGGCGATCATCTCTGGTTCGCGGGCGGTTGTAATGGCGGGAGTGGCTGCGCTGTGGAATAGTTTGCTGCAGAATATATCGAGTGTGTCGTAGCCAACCGCCGTAGCCCCACTGCTTGAGCCAACATACCGTTCGATGCATTGCCTGAAGGCCTTGCCTCGGCACGCACCCCGCCGAATATCAGCACGCAGCCCGGCAAACACTATATCGTCGATCGCTTCAAGCCGTTGCCTGAGCTGTTCAGCCGTGTCCTGCAGCTCGTAAAATGCCTGCGTCGACAGGTGCTCTTCGTTCCCCACAGCCAGCAAGAACTCAAGCGCATCGAGCGCCGCCGCGCGCTGCTTGAACTGCTGGGCTGCTTCGAGCGATGAGTCGTGCTCGATGGCCTTCAGTGTGTGCTGAATCTTGTCGAGATCTAGCATAGGGTACTACAACCAGCGGCATAGAGATTACCCGGTTTCGTGCTCGTCGTGTTATTCGTGGCCAAAAAACGGCAGAGCGCGATTTCTCGTTGCCTTAGGCAGTAAAACGGTGGCGCAGGCCGAGATACAGGCCCTTCCACGGATATATCAGGTGCATCAAGCCCAACGTGATTTTACGCACGCTCTGCCATTTGAGCAAGCCCGAGAGTACCTGGCGCATCCCCTGCTCAAAGAGCCAGTCGGCGAAAAGTACGATACCACCGAGATCGCCGCTGCGCAGACATTTGGCAGCGGCAGCCCCCGCCCCAATAGCATAGTCACGCGAAGCGTGGAGGACTGCTCGCCAGCTGCGCCATTGGCGATGGTAGACCAGTGCCGCCGGGTTGTAGATAATGCGCCCGCCAGCGCGCAATACGCGGTAGCCGAATTCGCGATCTTCCCACGAGCGCAGCGGCCCGCCCGCGCCCAACGCTTCGTCGAAGCCGCCCAGTCGCTCAAGTACCTCGCGCCGCACGCCCATATTCGCGCCATGGCCAAAGCCCAGGTTGAAGCGGTTCCGTGCGTAAATAGCTCGCTCTGCGCTCATTTTCGTCGCTAGGTCTATCCCTGGGATGGTGTACTCTGCGTCACAGCTGTCGCCACGTTCCGGCAAGATACGCCCAAACGTGGCCCAGGTGCCGTTGTCGGACAGCTCGGTGACCATTGCCTTCACCCATTCGGCATCTATACGGCAGTCGTCGTCGGTGAAGAGTACCAGCGGCGCGTTGCCCGCAGCAATACCAACATTACGCGCCTTACTGATGCCTTTCAGCGTGCTGCGAATATAGCACATGCGCGATCGGCCTGCACATAGGGTGTGATCGCCCGCGCCGTGGCATCGTCGTCGCTTTGGTCGATCACCCAAATCGTCAGCTGTGGGTAGTGGCAGCCGCTAAGACTTTCCAGCAGTGTCGGGATCAGATCAGCGCGATTACGAGTTGGGATAATCACATCCACGCCAAGCCACGCTACACCGCATGCAGCTGCGTCGTCGCTTCTGACTCCTGACTCCTGACTCCTGACTCCGCCGCGCATATTCATTACTGCTCCGTGCCGATCAGGTTGCTGCGTCCTTCGCGTGCGGTGGTCGTGCTACGCGAACGAAAATCCCAGCGATGCGGCGGGTAGAAGCTGCCCTTCCCGCCAGAGGGTGCGAGCATTTCGAGTGGGTAGACATGCCAGTGATAGTCGTAGGCGTAAGCCCAGTTGCGTTCGTAAAAACCTACATTGACATAGTATTCGCCACCAACCAAGTCAAGGCGATCGATATGCAGACGGATGCACCCTTCGTTCTGCAGCATCGGCAAGCGCAGATCGGCCTCTGCGGTGCTTGTATCGAAGCAGATGCTGCCATCGGCACGACTGATACTGACGCCGACAATAGGGGTGTCCACGGTGTGCAGCGCACGATAAGTAATCTCAATAGTCAGCCCCGCGCCACCGGCGATGGTGTGTGTGGCTGTGCCGGTCGCATTCAGCAGCTGCACGTCGATGATTTGGATATCTTGAGAGCCGAAACGATTCTCGCCAATGCGCAATCGCGCGCCATTGGTCGCCTTGATCTCTGTATCATCCTGGGGTGTAACACTACGCGTGGCCGACTCCATCGAGGCGACATAGGCATCCAGCACCTGCATCGTCGGCCCGTGAGCAGCTACCTTGCCACCGCGCAGCCAGATCACCTCGTCGCAAAGGCCACGGATTTGGCCGGGGTCGTGAGAGACGAGCAGAATCGTGCAGCCCTGCTGCTTAAATTGTGCAATGCGCTCCAGGCACTTGCGCTGGAAGGCCAGGTCGCCAACGGCCAGCACCTCGTCGATAAGCAGAATCTGCGGATCGATATGAGCGGCGACAGCGAAAGCTAATCGCATTTGCATGCCGGTGCTGTAGGTACGCAGCGGGCTATCGATGAAGGCTTCTAGTTCAGCAAATTGAACGATGGCATCAAAACGTTGCGCGACTTCAGCGCGCGTCATGCCCGCGATAATGCCGCCGATATAAATGTTCTCGCGCCCCGTCAGCTCGGGCTCGAGGCCAGCACCCAGATCGAGCAGCGCACCGATGCGACCTTGGGTTACAACGCTGCCACGGTCGGGGCGGCCAACGCCGCCGACGAGACGCAGCAATGTTGATTTCCCCGGCTCCGTTTGGGCCAACGACGCCGACCGTGCGGCCGGGCGCAATACTGAAGCTCACATCGTGCAAGCCCCAAAACGTGGTCGAGCCCTGCGCGCTGAAGCGACTGATCACAAGCTCTTTAAGGGTTGTAGGCCGCCCGCCCGCGCGTCGGAAACGTTTGCCAAGGCTGTTCACCAGAATGACCGGGTGGCTCATTACACCTCCTCGACAAAGCGGTCGCTAGCTGAGCGAAAGAACGTGTAGCCGATCAACAGCATGATGCTGGCAGCGATGGTGATAATACCGAGCGGTAATGGGTTCGGCCACTCGCCAGCGATCAAGATTGTACGGTAGGCGCTCAGCATATGTGTCATCGGGTTGAGCGTGTAGATCAGCTGGTATTCTGGTGGGACGATATCAGCGCGGTAGAACACCGGCGTCATATAAAAAAGCAACATAAGGCCGATCGAAAGCAAATGTTGGGTATCACGAAAGCCGACATGAGCGGCGGCGATAAAATAAGCTATACCGAGCGTGAGCAAGAATTGCAATGCCAGCAGCAGCGGCAGCACCAGTGCGGTTGGCCCGAGCGCGCTGCCAGTTATCAGCAAGGTGATGAGCAGCACCGGCAGCGCGAGCAGATACTGGATCATATTCGTGCCGACGGTTACTGCTGGCAGCACCGCTACCGGGAAACCGGGGCGGCGTACCAGGCTGCGGTTGTCGACGATCGAGCCGGCAGCGGCGTACAGCGAGTTCTGAAACCAGCTCCAGGCCAGCACACCGCAAAATACAAAGGCGGTGTAATTTGGGATGTTGAGCGGCAGCACGCGGTTGAACAGCAATGAAAAAATCAAAATTTGCGCCAGCGGTGTCACCAGCGACCACGCGATGCCGAGTGCCGAACGTTTGTAGCGCAGCTTCAGATCGCGTGCGATGAGTTCGCGCAGCAGATCGCGCACGTAGGGCAGATTTGCCTTTGGCCGGAGCAGTTGTATAGTTATCATAGTACTTCTCTATAAAGCGTGAAACGTGAAACGTGAAGCTGTACATCCGCGTCGTTGCTTGTGCAGGAATAATGCCAGTGTAATAGTTACTGAAGCCGTTCCGTGCTGGTCTTCTGTGCCATACGCACAAAGATACTGCTAAGAGCTTTCAAGCTGATGAGGGAGGGCAAGTTCTATCTATTAAGAAATTCACATATAAGAAGGCGTACTATATCTTGTACGAGAAGGCCAGCTTGATATCAGCTACGGCTCATCGTAGTTCTTTGGCAGCCTGTGCTACACTCGGCTGCACTACGAGAAGTCAGGAGTCAGGAGTCAGGAGTCAGAAGGCAGCGCTACGCCCCTGCGACAGCCTAAAAGCTGCCCGGCTTCGTGCCCTTCGTGGTCTTCGTGGCAAAACCTGCCCGGCCTGAAAAGAGGATCGTATGGTTCCATTTCTCCGCACGAGCCGCCGCCCGCCGACGGTGTCACTGCACGCATTGGGCTGATCGCCGATACACATCTGCCGCAGCGCTTGACTACCTTGCCCGCGCCGGTTTTTAGCGCGCTGGCCGGCGTTGATCTCATCCTACACGCTGGCGATGTCGGCGAGCTGCGTGTGCTCGATGCCTTAAGCGCTCTCGCGCCGGTGATCGCTGTGCATGGCAACGACGAGACCGAGGAGGCGCAGCGCGAGCTGCCTTATCAGCAGCTGATCAGCGCGGGCGGCCAGCGCTTGCTGCTGACGCACGCGCACTACCCA
>JAAUTF010000340.1 GCA_012031775.1 Candidatus Altimarinota bacterium
GCAGGCACCGGTGCCGTCGTGGTAATCCACTAGGATACTGGCAGCGCCGAGAGCACTTTCCGTCCAGATCACATAGGCCATCTGCTCGGTGAGCCAGCCGTTCTCGATTTTTGCCCGGCCAGACGCGGTTGAGGTCGAGCAAATCGGCGGGGTTGACGCGCGTGCCCGTGCTTTCGACGCTGCCGCCGAACTCGACCGAGAAGGGGCTGGCGAGCGGCAAGCAGTAAATCGTGCCGCGCAGTTGCGCCGGATCGATGCGCTGCAGCGCGCGACGCAAAATCTCGGCACCCATCGGCTCCCAGCCGTGCAGAGTAGCTTCAAGACAGAGAACCGGCCCATCGCTAGCGCCGTTGACCACCTGCAGCGGAATACGCACTTCGGTGCGGGCCGCGAGGTGGCCGACGTGCAGATAGCCGTAACCGCGCGCACCTGGCGCAACCGAAAACCCGCCGACCGTAATGGTTTCGCGTGCCATGAAAAAATCCCTTCGCTATTCGGGTAAACAGTTTTAGCTTGCACCGATTGCGTAGCGGGCTTACGCTTCAGCGTACTAGTGCGGCTTAACGCGCACCATACGCCCCCACCGCGCGGCCAACGACCTGGCCGTTCTGGTAGACGGTCTTGCCGCGCACGATCGTGCGCAATATTCGCCCCTGATAGTGTAGCCCGTGGAAGATGCGGGCGCTGCCGCGCGAGCGCGACTGCCAGGTCGACGTGTCGATCGTGGATTGAGCTTTGGGGTCATACAGCACAAGATCAGCATCAGAGCCGGGCTGTACTGCTCCCTTTTGCGGGTAGAGGCCGTAGAGCCGCGCCGGGCGCGCAGTGAGCAGGCTAATCATATGGCTGATCGCAAGGCGACCGGCGTGCGCTTCCGAGAGCATCAGCGGTGGGAAGGCTTCCAGATTCGGTAAGCCGGAAGGCGTAGCAAGGATATCTTCGGCCTCTTTTTCGTGCGGCAGAAACGGCGCGTGGTCGCTGGCGAGAATATCCAGCGTGCCGTCGACCAGCGCGGCCCAGAGCGCTGCACGATCGCTGGCAGGGCGCAAGGGCGGGGCGATCTTGGCCCAGCACCCGTGTTCGCGCGCCGTGGTTTCGTCGAAGAGCAAATAATGCGGGCAAGTTTCGGCGCTTATGGGAACCCCGCGTCGTTTTGCCAGGCGCAGAAAGTCGAGCGCCCAGGCCGACGTCATATGCACAATATGGACACGCGCCTGCGTCGCCTCGGCCAACACCACCATCCAGGCCACCGCCATAGCCTCAGCCGCCTGCGGATGGGCCGCGATAAAAGCGTCGGCACCGGTCAGGTGCTGTGCGCGGGCCTGCTCTCGCCCCAGACGGAGCAGGGCATCGTTCTCAGCGTGGACGGCGCAGATCAGGCCAGTTTCGGCGACGATGCTCAAGGCGCGATAGATGTCGTCTTCGTTAATGATACTGATGCCTTCAAACGAGCGTCCGCGATCGGTGGGCACACTGAGCGTGAAGATTTTAAAGGCGCAGGCACCGGCCTCGGCCAGAGCGTGGATCAGCTTCGGGTCAAGGCTGCCAGGGGCGGCGTACAGGCCAAAATCAACGTGTGTATCGCGCTCGGCGAGTTCACGCCGGGCGTTTAAAATGTCGGGATGAGCCACACCTATCGCCGCGATCGGCATTTCCAAAATAGTCGTAATGCCCGCAGCGGCGGCGGCAGCGGTGCCACTGGCAAAATCCTCGCGCTCGGGATGGTCGGGTGCCCGGCAATGCACATGGGTGTCGACAAAGCCAGGCAAAATCCAGAGCCCCGCTGCATCGACGATTTCCGGCTCGCCGGTAACGGTCAGGCCACCGGTGATGGTCAGTTGCGCGATGCGTCCATCGGCGACCCCGATATCGACGGCGCGTTCGCCGTGCTCGTCGACAAGGGATCCGTTACGAATAATGAGATCGAGCCTCACGCCTCACTCCTCATGTATTGAAGCGCTCCACCGCGGAGAGTTCATTGATGTACGTGCAGCCATTGCACATACTCGGCGAGTCCGGCTTCCAACGGCCATTGCGGGACAAAGCCGAGATCGGCGTGTAGATGGCCGAGATCGAGCGCGCCGCGCTCACTTGGCGCGAGCACGACGAGATCGGCTGCGGCAGGCGTTTCGGCGGGCGTCCAACGCACCCCGGGCACAAGCGCTTGTAGAGCCGCAGCGATCTGCCGCAGCGAGTGGGCTGTCCCCGCCGAGACGTTGTAGATGTTGTATTGAAGCGTATCCGCCAGAACCAGGCCGCTGAACGCCTCGGCGACATCGGCGATGTAGCAGACATCGCGCAGACGGTCGGCACCGAAGATGCGCAGTTCGCGCTGTTGCAACGCCGCATGGACAAGCACATACACTTGCGACATCGCGGCGCGTGATCCGCTCGGGCGCTCCATGGGGCCGTAGGCCGTGCCAAGACGCCCGGCCACTGCCGAGAGGCCGTACAGTTCGCTGTAGCGGCGGCAAAGCGCCTCGCCGGCCTGTTTGCAGATCGTATAGATGCCGCTGATCTGCAGCGCTTCGTCTTCACGGATCAGGTGCGCTGGATCGCGCGGGGCACCATAGACCGCCGACGAACTGATCAGCACCATGCGCTCTGCTGCGGTTAGGCGGGCGGCTTCGAGCACATTGAGCGTGCCGCCGAGATTTATATCGACGAACCCGGCTGGATCGCTGCGTTCCAGTTCGGACGATGTGACCGCCGCGCCGTGGACGATGCGCCGGGTGCCAGACGCGCGCACCAGTTCGATCAAGCGCTCACGGTCGCGGACATCGCCTTCCACAAAATGCACCCGGCTGCGTACCGAGTCAAGGAACCGCAAGGTCGCAGCGTCGGGCGCACGGCGCACGAGCGCCACCACATCAACACCCCGCTCAGCCAGGCGTCGCACAATGTTCAGGCCGACGAAGCCGGCCGCCCCGGTAACAAATACACCTGTCATAATGTGCCAGTGATGTGTGGAGCGTGATCCGTGACCACGCCCGTGCAGATGCAGCACGGATCGCGCTCCAGGGTGGACGTTACGATGCTTTGCACGATCAGCTTCCCTTAATCTTTCATCTTCGGGTCGAGCACGTCACGTAGCCAGTCGCCAAGGAAAATGATCCCTAACACCGCGACGGTGATAGCGATACCGGGGAAGGTGGCGAGCCACCACGATGTTGCCAAATGCTCGCGGCCCTCGGCCAGCATTGCGCCCCAGGTAATCGTCGGCGGTTTGCACGCCGAGGCCGAGAAAACTGAGTGAAGACTCAGCGATAATCGTGGTCGCCACATTCAGCGTGGTGAGCACGATGACGGATGCAAAAATGTTCGGCATCACATGGCGCAGCGCGATCATCGCCTCGTTCACACCGATCACACGCGCCGCCATAACATAATCGCGCTCTTTCACCGCAAACACTTCGCCGCGCACAACACGTGCATACGTCACCCAACCAGTCACGCTGAGCACGATGATCAGGTTCAGCAGGCCCGGGCTCAGCACGGTTACTACAGCCAGCGCCAGCACGATGAACGGAATGGCGAGGAATGTGTCGATCACACGCGATAAGAAATTATCGACCCAACCACCATAAAATCCAGCTATCAGGCCGATGCCGACGCCGATGATGCCGGAGAAGATCGACGACGTAACGCCAACGATCACCGAGATGCGTGCGCCGTAGAGAATGCGGCTCCACATATCGCGCCCAAGCTGATCCGTGCCGAGCGGATACGTCCAGCTACCGCCCTCTAGCCATACCGGCGGCAGAAACCGCTGGCTGAGCTGCAGGCGCGTCGGTTCATGCGGGGCGAGCAGTGGCGCAAACAGCGCGACCACAATTACAAAGCCCACAATCACAAACCCGATCAGGCCTACCGGGCTGCGCCGCAGGCTGCGCATAGCGCGAGCGAAGCGCCGAAAACGCCGAGGTGGAGCAATAGTCGTCTGGGCAATGGTCGTGATGTGGGTCATACGTTTATCGGTACCGAATCCGCGGATCAAGGACAGTGTAGCTGAGGTCGACCAGCAGATTGAGCACCATAATGATCAAAGCACTCACGAAGACACCGGCCTGGATCACAGCCATATCGCGGGTATAGACAGCCTGGAGCATCAATCGGCCCATGCCGGGCCAGGCGAATACTTGCTCGACAATCACCGCGCCGCCCAGCAACCAGCCGATCTGTAAGCCGAAGATGGTGACCACCGAGATCAGGCTGTTGCGCAGAACGTGGCGCACAACCACCGCCCGCTCGGCGAGGCCCTTCGCGCGCGCCGTGGTAATGTACTCCTGGCGGATCACTTCGAGCATGCTTGAACGGATCAGCCGCGTCAGCGTGGTCGCTACACCCAGGCCAAGCGTGGTCGCGGGCAACACCAGGTTCTGCCAACTGCCCGTGCCCGATACTGGCAGCCAGCCTAGCTGCACGCTGAAGATGAGGATGAGCATAATGCCCATCCAGTAGTTCGGCATGGCACGCCCGATCACCGAGAGCCCGGTGGCGGCCAGATCGATCGCCGAATTTTGTTTCAACGCCGAGATCATCCCCGTCGGCAGGGCGACCATCCACGATACAAGCAGCGCCGCCATAGTGAGCGTCAGCGTCGCCGGCACGCGCTCCAACACCAGCGCCATCGCGTCGGTGCGGTAGCGCAAGGACATGCCGAAGTCGCCGCGCAGTGCGCCGCCAAGAAAGCTGAAGTACTGCTCGTGCAGCGGGCGATCGAAGCCAAAGGCGCGCCGTGCGACCTCGATCTCCTCCTGCGATGCATTGGGTCGACGTACTGGAGCGTTGGATCACCACGCAGGCGTGTGACGGTAAAGATGATCACGGTGAGCAGCAGCAGCACCGGGATCATTTGCAAGACGCGACGAATAAGATATGTGCCCATAGAAAGAGTGTCGATAGTCCGTTTTGGCTGCTTTGTTGCCAAAACGGACTATCACCGCTAGATTTTCTGAACCATTGGCTTAGGGCTCAACCGCTGCCCCACCGAACCAGAGAAAGCCATCTGGAGCGGGAGCATAACTCACCCGGTCGCTACGCCCGATCGTGTCGGCCATTCGATACAGGAAGACGTAGGGGCCGCCGTTCTCGGCCAGTAGCAGTTCCTGGATCTGCTCATACTGGGTGGCGCGCTCTTCAATGTTCATGTTTTCCGCCGCTGCGCGGATCAACACGTCGGCCTCGTCGGCCTGCGGGCCGTTCCAGCCGGTACGCTGGCGTCGATCCGAGCGTTCGGCAAGCACGACGATCCACGGGTCGAAGAACGAGTTGCCCAATGCGTCCATGTAAATTTCTTCGTTCTTGCTCGGAACGTAGATCTGCTCACGGAACGCCGTCAGCTCCATGATCTGCAGATCGATGTTTAAGCCCACGTCCTGGAGCATCGCCGTGATCGCCTCCGTCACTTCACGCTGCATCGGCCAGGCCGTGGTTGAATGGAAGGTTAAGGGCTCGCCGTTATACCCGGCTTCGGCCAGCAGCTCACGCGCACGGTCGGGATCGTAGGTGCCCACCTGGCCGTAGAATTGATCGCTTGCGCCCAAGGTCGGCGGGATGATCCGGCTCAGCGTCGGCACCACCGTGCCGCCCAGCAGGTCGACGAGCGCCTGACGGTCGATCGCATAGGCGATCGCCTGGCGAATAAGCGGATCTTCGGTGATGCCAGTCCAGCCTTCGTAGGTCGACGAAGGACCCGAGCGTAGCGCGATCAGCTGCACTTGCGTGGTCAGGAAGTTATCAACCACCAGGTTGCCCTCACTCGCCACGCGCTCCTGATCCTGCATCGGCACCGAGGTGATCAGATCAACGCCGCCGGTGAGCAGCTCGGCAACACGGGTCGAGTCCTCGGGGATGGCGCGGAAGACCAGTTGATCGATCGCCGGCGCGCCCTGGAAGTAGTCGGGGTTGGCCTCAAGCACCACACGGTCGTCGCGTACCCACTCGACGAACTTGAAGGGGCCGGTGCCAACCGGGGCCTGGCCGAAGCCCTCGGTACCCACTTCCTCGGTGTAGACCGGCGGCACCACCTGGCAGGCCGTCCCCGCCATCTTGCTCAAGAACGCCGGTTCGTTAGCACCAGTCTTGAACTCGATGTTGTAGTCGTCGATAATGTTGATCTCGCTGATGAAGGCCCACTGCGCATGGACTAGCGCTGTCTCATCGGCCTGGATGCGATCGATCGTGTACTTCACCGCCTCGGCGTTGAACGGCTCGCCGTTATGGAAGGTGATGCCCTCCTTCAGCTTAAACGTCCAGGTGGTGTTGTCTACATTCTCCCACGACTCGGCGAGCCAGGGTACAAATTCCGCCGTCTCGCGGTCGCGCCAGACGAGACAGTCGCCGATGTTGGAGTGGATCCAGGTGGCGACGATCGCCCAGTCGTACGGGTAGTCGAACGACGTAACGAGTTCGCGCAGACCCACATTCAAGACGCGCTCACCAGTGGATTCTGCAACGGCCTCGGTCGGCGCAGCGGTAGGTTCGGGTGCAGTGGCCGCCGCCGTTGGCTCGGGCGAGGCAGGAGCGGTCGTTGGTTCAGC
>JAAUTF010000341.1 GCA_012031775.1 Candidatus Altimarinota bacterium
GACACCAGCGGCGCGGTGAGGGCCAGCGATGACGACGGCGCGGTAAGGGCATGCACGGTGGTTCCCAGGATAGCCGCAAGGTTTTGGAGCGTCGTAAACGAGATCTCACGGGTGCCATGCTCCCACCGTGCCACCGTGCCGCGTGCGACGCCGAGGCGTTGGCCCACATCGGCTTGCGAGAGCAGCTGCTGTAAGCGTGCGGTGCGTAATCGCGTCCCCAATTCGGTGGCTGACATCACAGCAGTTGCTCCTGCATTGGTGGTAGTGCGTCGGGGTCGTTGGGCAGCAACTCGGCGGCCTTCTCGCGTAACCAGCTCACCGCCTGCGCATATTTTTTCGCGGGAAGCGCGTCGTAACGTGGGATGCCCATCGCCATTTTAAACTGCGCATACAACAATTCAAACATGTTGCGCTCGGTGCCGCTCGCCGTTTGATAGCGCTGCGCGAGGCGTCGCAGGGAACGCTGAAGATATTCAGCCTGCACCGCACTGATCTTCGCAATCTCACGTAACTCGTCGACTAGGTCGGCAACGCCATCCACGCGCTCGTCTAGCGTGTCCACGCGCTCCTCAGTCGCCCGCTGACTCTGCACCAGCGCGAGGAGGGCGGCACGGAGGGTGAGCAACTCTTGCTGGACAACTGCGAGCTGGCGCTCAGCAGAGGAAGGTATCGGAAGGCTCTCAGCGTCACCTGCGGCGACCGGTGCGACATGCGGCCCATAGAGGGCGTTTAAGACCATCACCAATTCCTGCTGATAGCGCACAAGCTTCGGACGCACTGCTGCAGCAACCAGCCCAGGGGTGATCGTCGCAAGCCAGAACGCCACATGGGTATGCATAATTGCCAGCATCGGTCGCACCCGCCCATCGAGCGGCACGCGCACAACACGCAATCCTTGCGCGAGGACGTCGTGTGCGCGCAGGCGTTCACTCTGCGCCTCCGGGTCGAGGCCGAGCGCGACACAGACGAGGCGGGTAGGAATCGCCACGCCTTCGCCTTCCAGCACGACGGCTACCAGATCGTCGCCGAGAAATTGCAGCTGCTCAACGCGGGCTGGCCGCTGTGGAAGCTCAGACTCAGACGTAGGACGCATGCTCTATTCCCATCTACCGGCGATGTTCCTGTCTGGAACGTTTGACCCGGTAGCTACCTGGATTAACGTTCCAAGTTGGAACGCATTACGAGTGTAGCGGTAGAGCACGCGTTTGTCAAGGTCAGTTGCTCCGACACGGAGCGGTATCCTGCCGCTTGCGCGCCGTGGCCGTTCCATTGTGGAGCGTTCTGCACAAGCAGTCCCTGATACGTAGGGTTCCACGAGCGCTCGAACCCAATGTGCTGAACTCAGACGTGTCTACCGCATGGTGACACACTTTATGCAGAACGCGATGGCCGCACTGCGGCTACGCCTGCAGACCCTGAAGTAGATGGGCTTTAGGCGAACAGACAATGATAATTCATCGTGCTGCCTATCATAGAAGTTTCGACTGACCATACTAGCATTCCTATCGATACTATTTTGCTTGCACGTGTGGGATTAAGTAATTGCATAAATCACAGTACCTGATGCAACACACGGTAGTGTACACAACAATCTTATAGTGTGTATATCAACACGAGGTTCTGCCACTAAGGCAAAAAGTTAAAAAATGGTTAATGATCGCTTAACACATATTTCACCTCTTCTCTGCTATACTCGAAGCTATCCACCTCTCATTCGGCGTCTCGCCTCCTACGTGCTGGACGTAGCTTGTCAAACTCTGGCTATATCATTTGTCCGCCGTCGTTGTTGCGGTCGTTGCCTCGTGTATTGACTCCCTGATAGCTCTGAGACCTGCGCCCGCTCCCCCTGCACTCTACGACGACCGCTGAGCACTGTGACACAAAGGAGTACACCCATGCGTACGCGAATGCTTCGATTGGTCGTTTGGCTCAGTATGTGTTTCGCACTTGTTGCCAGTGGCTCGTTTTCTTTTCCCTTGACACGCGCCCAATCACTTGACACTCCGTTGCTGTACCAGCGTGATTTTGGTCTGAACAACATTATCAAGGGTGGTCCGTTGCTCGGGAATACCATCCTTGATCCTGTCCGGCTTGACCGCAGTGTCGCCATCGGTGCGGCGTGGAATCGTGTGGTTATCTATTGGTATGATGTTGAGCCCTTTAATGCGACTGACCCTGAAGACCCCGAGCGGTGGCTACCGCAGGATCCAGCGCAGTGCCCGCCGACTGCACCCGAGGCACCACGCCCCTTCAACACCTGGAATTGGGCCGATTATGATGCGGCAGTCAACGATGCTCTTGCACGTGAGATTGAAACGCTCCTGGTCTTTCAGGGGGTACCAGTCTGCTGGCAGAGTGAGGATCTGCCCGCGAGTCTTGACGAGGAAGTGTTTGTGGTGAATGGCGTCGAGACCAACACGTTTTTCCTCAACAGCCACCATCAACCCGCGCAATGGTTGGGCAAATTACATCTATCAGGTCGTCACGCGCTACGCCGACCGCGTGCAGCACTACCAGATTTGGAATGAGTTCAATGACGAAGTCCAGTATTGGCCCGGTACACCCGAGCAATTTGCGCGGCTGGTTGAAGTCACTGCTGAGGCAACGCGATTGGCTGAGCAGCAGACGGCACAGGACGTGCAGTTAGTGCTTGGGGGACTTTCCGATATTCGCGGATTTTCCGGCGGCAGCGAGCGAACGCTTGCGATGCTTGCTGCGCTCCGTAACCCAAGCCTCTCGGGGCAGCCCTATCTGAACTATGTTGATGCCTATGCGGTGCATAAATACGTTGCACCCTGGGGCACGTTTGAATGGCTGCACTGGGCGCGAAGTCAGGGGCAGCTCAACGACGGCAAGCCGTTCTGGGTGACGGAAAGCGGCGTGAATGTCTGCAACCACGACCTCGTCCGCGTCGGCACTACATGCGCTCAGGATAGCACAGCAGAGGCGAGTCTCACCCCCACCGAACAGGCGCGAGCAGAGCAACTCCGGGCAGATTACGCGATCCAGCACACAGCCTATCTGTTAGCGAACGGTGCGCCGGAAGGTATTGCGCGCTTCTTCCATTTTCAATACGATGACACGGCAGATAACACGGGACTGTACACCGGCACCACCGGCTTTAAAGATACCTCCGTGCGACCGATGTATGCGGCGTTCGAGCTCCTGAACGAGTATCTGGGGGATGCGCAACCTATTACACCGGCTGGCCGCTCGTCACCGTTGCTCTTTACGCCACCGCTAACAGCGAATGTTGATTACGGTCACGGATCGGCTCACCAAGAAATTGCCTTTGCGAGTCCCTCACAGGGGCGCGTGACGGTGGTGTGGGCGACTGCTGATGCTGCGGCAGCTGGCGGCGCAACCAGCATCACCGTGCAAGTGCCGACAACGCCAGGTGCATCGGGCGCGCAGCTCATCTGGCTCGATGGGCTCTCGCGCCAGCAAACCGCGCTCACGCCGACGGGAAACAGCTACACGGTCAGCCTGCCGGTACGCACAAACTCGGCCATCAGCGGCACACCCTATCTGCTGGTTGAACCGTTAGCAACGAGCTCAACCATTGATACGGCGCTGCTGATTGACAGTTCCGGGAGTATGACCTCCAACGATCCGGGAAATCGCCGACTTGATGCAGCACAAGCCTATTTACTCGCCGCACTTGCCGGGGATTATGTAGGGGTCGTAGATTTTGACACCACAGCACGGACTGCCAGCCCGCTGGTAGAGCTACCGGCGAATCGAGACGCGCTCACGACCGCCATCGGAACGATTGACTCCAGCGGCGGCACGAATATTGGCGCGGCCGTGCAGCAAGGCTGTGCAGTCCTCCAGCAATCCTCGTCGGCCAATACGACCAAAGCAGCAATCCTACTGACCGACGGTGACGGGAGTTATGCCGACGAAGTGACAGTGCTTTATCGATAATGGTTGGACGCTCTACACCTTCGGGTTTGGGCAGTCAAACGACGCGCTCCTAACGACGATTGCCGAAGCAACGGGCGGCACCTTTGCCCGACTGCCCACCGGCGATCTGGTATGTGCGTTTCAGGCCGTCCGTGCGCAAATCGCTGGGAGCACGCCGGCAACCTGCACAACGTACCAGATAACGCCGAATCAAACGCTCACTTTCCCCGTCACCATCCCTGCCAATCAAGGTCAGGCCACGTTCTCGACGAGTTGGCCGGGAAGCGATGTGGTGCTGACACTTGTAAGCCCCTCGGGGCGCGTGATCGATCGAGCGACGGTTGCTGCCGATGTGACACACGAGGTAGGCCCTACTTTTGAGGTCTATACCCTCACGCGCCCTGAGGCTGGGACGTGGACGATCGAGCTCTTCGGCGCTGATGTCCCGCCAGCAGGTGAACCAGTGACCTTTGGCTACATCACCCTTCCTGATACCGACCCCACACCGGTCATCACTGGCGTCAGCCCGGTCGCACCGGTGTGTGTCCTGCGCACCTCTGTCAGTAGCGCAGACCGCACGATCGTGCTGCGCGGGACGGACTTCCCTGCACCGCGTACCTCACAAAACATCCAGTTTCGCCGCAGCGATACGGGGGCCGAGTCGCTCCACATGGGTATCGAGGTGGAGTGGCGGAGTGCGACGGAGATCACCCTCGACATCGCCACGGTCGCGCCGTATCTGTGGCCCGAGAGTCCGCGCGTGCCGCTCCAGGTGCGCCTGACCGACTTTGACCCGGCCACAAACGGACAAATCCCGCTCACACCGTGGGGCAATGTGCAGATCGTCATTGCTGACAACGCGACCGCCTGCGCACCTTAGCTTGCTCGAGGTGCTAGGCGACAGTGTACATACTGACACCGACAACCAGAGGCTCGGCAACAGGGTACATCCTGAAGCAACCTTTGGTTGTCGGTCTGCTCACTACCTCGAGCATCAAGCGATCCACCTCCGCGCTTACCCGGCATTCTTGATCGAAAACCTCAAGCGTCCTCACATTGACCGGTAACCATCACTGCTGTATGCAGTACCAAACACGATAGTGGTGGCTATTATCCCCCGTCGTACAAGGAGCGCTTCTCGCGAACGGCCCTACCCTGTGGCTCTGGTTGCGTCCAACCATCCCTCACTGTTTATCATGTGAATTATCGTGCTACGTGGCACGCTCATCCCTGACGTCTGTGATGCATCCGCCGTCGCTCTCACATTGCCGTACAAACCGGTGACGATGCCGCTGACTGTCCCTGCATCGATTGTGAATCAACACCTACGCATACAGCCTCGTGTACTCCAACTCAGAACGCGTTGCCCTGCCTCCGCTGCGCGGTCTAGCTGTTTGATCAGCGCCTAGGGTCAGCCACGGATATGCATGGCATTCCACTATAGCATGCGATCCGTGCGCAGTGGGTCTTCGTACACGATACCGAGTATCTTAATGCGTATGGCCCACCCCTGGCAGCAACCGACGATACCTCCGTGCGCCCTGGTACCTTACGACTGCTGCGTCCGCCAACCGGTCAGCAGCGGATCTTGGGGGAGAACGATCTGGTCGTACTTTGCGTTGCCCCAGCACACGGGCCGTGCATCGAGGGTCACGCCGCAGGTATGCTGCCCACCCGCGCTGAGCTGCTGCAGCGGAGGCAGCTCCTCCGGCGGCATGCTCTGTCCCTCAAACGACCGTCCCCAACACTCGATACGCCCGTCCTGGAGCAGTGCGCACCCGTGCCCGCCGCCGCTGCTCATGAGGCGCACCGCTGGCAGCGTTGGGGGAACCGCCAAGTCGGGGATGTTGGTGCCCCAACAATACATGACGGCGGTCGGCGTGAGCAAGCACGACTCGTATGTTCCGGCATCAAGCGCGCTGGCGGCAGTGGCAGCTGGGGGCAGCGCGAGCTGGCCGTAGGTCGTATCGCCCCAGCAGCGCACCTGCCCCGCCACGGTGAGCACACAGGTATGCAAATCGCCCAGACTCACCGCACCAACCGAACCAAGATCGACGGGTACGCGTGTTTGCCCGTGTGCATCGCGCCCCCAACAGTGCAGCAGCGCGTCGGGAGTGATGGCGCAGGTGTGGCCGAAGCCGACACTGACCTGCACGGCGGGGCCGAGCGTTGGCGGCACGTCGGTCTGGCCATAGACGTTATTGCCCCAGCAGCGCACCTGCCCCGCCACGGTGACAGCACAGGTATGGCCGTAGGCCGCCTGCACTTGCTGCACCGCGCCCAGATCGGCGGGTACGTCGGTCTGCCCGAAGGCATTCCACCCCCAGCAGTGCAGCTGCCGGGAGGGCACGATCGCACAGGTGTGGAAGCCGCCCGCCTCGATGGCAGTGACCGTCTCCACCGCCGCCGGAATGCTCACCTTGGCATTGCTCCGCGTTCATGGACACCCACCAATGCGGTATGATACCCAACAGGAGGAACGGGGGGAATGCGAGGGTTCCTCAAGCGTCGTCGGTGCTCGACGGCAAGGCGCGCACCGGCAGGGATGGCGGGCGCACGACTTCCCGCCAACGCGCTCGTCAGTGGCGTGTGCGGCGGGGGCGATCGCGGGGCTCCGGC
>JAAUTF010000342.1 GCA_012031775.1 Candidatus Altimarinota bacterium
AGCTCAGGTTGAAGGCCTGGCAGCGGTCTGGGTGCTTCGCGAGCAGGTAACCCAGATCCGTCGCCGGCTGGTGCTTCGTGCTAATGGTCAATATCACTACAGGCCGCCTTGCATCAAAGTAATCGTAATCACAGCGCGCTTGTCTGAGTACAATAGCAGACAATAGCTGGAAAACGCAGTTCAAAGCGAGCGTTGAAAGCCACAGCCCAAGGGCCTTTAAAATGCCAACGGAACTGCGGCGCGAGCGCGAAAATTCTGCGAAGCGCGGCGCTCGTCGTGCAAGCGTTCGTGCCCGATCGCAACGACCGGCGACACGGGAGCGGCCAAGCGCAAGCGCCAGCGCGTATCGCCGCCCGACATGCTACTGACCACGCCCGAACAACTCGCCCTCTTTCTCACCTACCGAGGACGCACCCCGGCTGCTCGGCGGGCTGCGCTGCGTGCTGGAGATGCGGCTGCTGGCACGGCGCATTCGAGCGACGCAGAGCGGGCTTTTTGTGCTAGATGGCTCGTTTTACTCGATGCTGATCGAGATCAATCGCCTGCTCGTGCGTTTTGCTCAGGATCACGCCCACGGCCAACCCCCCGGTGTGGTGGGCAGCGTTTCGCCCGTTGATCGAGGCGTTCTTCGCCGCAGAAGACTGGCGACTGGTATTGGAATGTCGCCGGGTGGTAGCACACCCCAAATCGGCTACCGCCGCCGACGACGTGCTGGCGCTTGCGCCGCATCTGAGCGGGACGATCACCGATCGAACACTGTGGACGAGCGTGCTGAACGCTGGTGAGTACTCGCTTCCGGCACCGCTGATTCGTAAAGATCGTCCACATCTGCTGACAGGTTATCGCAGCCTGGGGATCGACGACTTTCGCGCACGCCGCCTGGTGATTGAGCACGGGTATGGTCAGCTGTATGTAATTTATTATCGGCCCGATATGCAAGGGCCGGCGTATCGCTTGGAGCTTCCGGCGGCGTTGATCGCGCGTGAGCCACTTGGCGCTGTCCTGGCGACGTTCCGCTCAGCGCTGCGCGTCAACAGTTTGCAAGAGCCGCTACCGCAATTTCTGGCCGATGCGATCTGCAAACAACTCGGCCATGCGCTTGCCGCTACTGCCGAAGGCGCTCGCACAACACTACAACACGAGTTCGACCTTGCGCATATTCAGCGCTACCTGGGGCCATATCGTACCATGCGGTGAAACACGGCGCGTCCTGCTCTGCCGCACGCCCGGGCGCTCAAGCGCCGGGCTGGGGGAAACGAAGCCCGCTCAAGCGGGCTGACATACCTGATTTCATTGGTAAAGCTCAGCTGAGACCTGGCGCACGCAGATGATTGACGAATCCAAGCAGACGTACAGATCGCAGGTGTTACACATGGTGTCGAAGCTTATGGAATGAGGAATAGCCAATGGTATGGATCATTGGACAACTTGTGCCACTAATCCTCGGTGCAATGCTCGCGCCCTTATGGATCATCATTGTGCTGCTTCTCCTTGCGAGTCCGAACGGTTTTTTAAAGGCGATAGCGTTTGTGGCAGGGATGACGGTGTCACGCCTTCTTCAGGGTGTTGTATTCGGCTTCGTCTTTGCCTCCTCGCCCGACGCCGCAGCCGAGGGCGACGGCGCATCTCCTGTAGTCTCAACATTACTGTTGATCGTGGGTATTTTACTGCTTATCGCGGCGTATCGAAAATGGCGCAAGGAAGAAGACCCCGACGCACCGCCACCGCAGTGGATGCAAAATTTGGAACAGACCACGCCGCTGAAGGCACTAGGCTTAGGCGCTGGGCTAGTGGGCATCGGCGTCAAGTTATGGGTCTTCACCCTGTCGGCACTTGGAATTATTAGTGCAGCGGGCCTTGCACTCGGATCAAGCGTCGTGCTTTACCTCCTGTATATTGTTCTCGCCCAGCTGCTGCTTATTTTACCGATTGTAGGCTATGCGCTCGCGCCAAAAGCATCGGCGGCGATACTTCAACGTGCCCTTGACTGGCTAACACGCTACAATCGCCCGATCTCAATTACGGTAGCGCTGTTCTTCGGCGTCTACTTCACCTGGGATGGCATACAAGGGTTGCTTAGCTAACCAGCGTACGGCAGAGATTGCCACAATGCCAGACTTCCGCCATAACGGCACACTAATAGAGTAATCCTAAACCGTTGGTGACGAAGCTTGTGTCGTCGTGCGCGGGGAGGCCGTGCATGACGATACAGCCCGGAACACACCATATGTAGGAGTAGGATTGCTATAGTAATGAACGGAGAGACTCGGTCGGGAGCGTGCCGTTGGCTCCACCGCCAGCACCGCGCGACCTTCTACTGACTACCTTTACACTGCCAGGCGCTTATGCTACACTTTGTGGCGAAAATGCCCCCGTAGCTCAGTGGATAGAGCGACGGTTTCCTAAACCGCAGGTCAGCCGTTCGAGTCGGCTCGGGGCGCCAGATTAGAATGAGCAAAGCGGACATGGAGCACTCCCCGCTGGGGTCGGCCTCGCCCTCAGATGTAGAGGTTTGCGCCAAAATGGTCGGGCTACCCGCGCCCCAGCTACTTTTCCAGCGTGGTATCATATTTGAGACATCCGTACCGTAGCTCATAGTAGGCTTAGCCTATGCAGTAGTTGCTACAGACACCGCGCGCCTATTCTGGCCGAGGCTCGTATCCGCTTTGGCTAGTCTTGCATGGCGCATTTGCCACAGCTGAACAAGGCGTGGCCCTGTTTGGTCTTGCCGCACTTGAACGTGGCGTGTTTCTTTTAGCTCCTCAGGCGACTCGTCCCTGCGGCGAGGGCTACTGCTGGTCATTTGCCCAGGACGCCAAGGCAATCTACTCCTTGATCGAGACGACCTGCGCCAAATATCCGATTGACCAAAATCGGCTGTCGCTAATCGGGTATTCCATGGGCTGCACTATGGGGTTGTGGCTGATCGCGCAGAATCCGGGCCGGTTCGCCTTCTTTGCGGCCTTAGGCATGGGCTCAGCATTCGAGCCTTGGGAACATGATGACGGCGGAATTGATGAAGACGGATTACGTGCCAGCGCAGGCACAACGCGGATCTTGCTGGCGGTAGACCAGACCGATCCGACTGGCACAGATGCCTATTTTGAAGCCAATCTGGCCCGGCTGCGTGCGGCAGAACTGCACGTCGCTACCTTTCGCCCAAATATGGGCACTCACGCGGTGACTGCTGCCATGCAAGCCCGCATGCTGCAAGCATTGCCGAGTTAGTGGGGCCGCCGACCCAACCGGCGCTTGCAGTTGACCGCCATCGGCGGCGCAACTGACGCCGGATGTTCGCGCTGCATTCATGCCAACTCCAATGATATAGGAGGTACCAGGTTGCGATACACGATTGTTCTTGCTCTCTTGGGATTGGGTTTGCTAGCCGTACCAGGCAGCCGATCGGCTACTGCCGCTTTCGGTGTTGGGGCGCTTCAAGCTAACACATCCATCGATCGAATTGGCACGCAGGCGATCTCGCTCACTGGGCCACAACCGTGGGTTACAATCCTGTGTAAATTTCAAGATGTACCCGATGAGCCTCACGATCTGGCCTACTTTCAGGGCCTGTTTGCAAACGTTTACCCTGGCCTGGATCACTACTGGCGTGAGGTGTCATATGACACGATCTCGCTTGCGGGCAGTAGCGTAGTGGGCTGGTATACTTTGCCTAATCCAAAATCCTACTATGTCTACGATCGCAATGGCGATGGGATAGCTGAACACAATAACGATAGGACTGCTACCGATTGTACGGCGGCCGCCGATGCCGCCATTGACTTCACGGACTTCTATGGTATCAACCTAATTTTTAACGCTAATATGAACGCGACCGCGATCGGTGGGTCTTTGAATCGAGCGCTAACCCTGGACGGCAAGACTGATTTCTGGCCGATGACCTGGGTACCGCTATCATATATTAGCCAGGGGGTGATAGCTCACGAAATGGGGCATGGCTTTAGGTTAGGGGACATTTATGTCAAAGACCTTCAGAGTGCGAGCGGTTGGGGGCTCATGGGGGCACCTTGCTACTATGGGAGCCAACGTGATCCTCTTTACAGGTGTGTGGGCCTACATCTGAACGCCGCTTCGAAACATCTGCTGGGCTGGATCCCCGATGAGCTAATGTCTATCGTTCCTGTCGGGGGTACGGCGGTGATCACTCTGGAACAGTTAGCGCTGCCGCAGACCAATAATGACCTAATGGTGCGCATTCCGATCAACGGCTCGGACGAGCGTTACTATACTGTGGAGGTGCGGCACAAGACAGGTTATGACAACGCTCCGATCATTCCAGGCCCAGCAGTGCTCATTCACGAGACGACTATACTATCGTTTTCGGATGGACGACAAGTTCCGATCGTTGAGCTGATCCCTGTGAGTGGCACGGCAGAGCCAGGTGGGGCCGGGGCGATGTGGAAGCCTGGCATGACCTTCGTGGATCCCATTAACAGGATTACGGTCGCAGTACAAACGGAAACATCGAGCGGTTTCGTCATCCAGGTGGTCAATAGCGGTAGTTCATACTCGGTCTACCTGCCCGCGATTTACAGGTGATACTCGTTGCCTTGCTTGAGTTTGCCTAAGTACGTGACCGTTTTGGCGAACGCCAGGTTCAAGAACGGGGTTGTGCTGGTCAGGGGTGGTGGCGGCGCAGCCACCCCTGACCAGCATCAACGGCTTTTTTTGAAGCCTTGTCTAAGGCTCAAGAGATACCGGAAGCGCAGCCGTGATAGGTTGGGCCATATGAGCCTACTCGTGAGGTTGCCCAACAACCAATCGACGAGCCTACAATGCAATTCCAAGAGCGGCAGCCAAAAGGTGTCAGGCAGGTATCAACAGATTATTCCAGCAAACCTGTTTGACAAGGAACGCTGACCAAATGTTTCGGCTGATCGACACAGGAGCCGTTGCAACTGTCACCGCCTGTGTGTTAGACTTTGGATGAAAGAATTAACCGAATTACAAGATTCGGCATTGCGATGACAGCAGCCATTGCGATGACAGTAAAGGTAAGCAAATGTCCAAGCGGTTAGTCAACCCTCAGGAGTTATACGACGGTGCCCCTTTGAGCATGTCGCAGGCAGTGGTCGATACCCAGAGTTCGCTGGTGTTTGTTTCCGGCCAGGTCGATTGGAATCACCAACACCAGGTTTCGCAGCATTCGGTCTCTGGGCAATTTGAAGCGGCACTAGATAAGTTGCGGATCGCGCTCACAGCTGCCGGTGCAAGTGTTGACAGTCTGCTGCATCTGCGGATCTACGTGCGTGGGGAGGTTGAAGATCACATGGAAGCTGTAGCACCAATTTTAGCTACGTTTCTTGGTAATTCACGTCCAGCGATTACTGGTATCGGTGTTGCTTCTCTCGCATCGAGAGCCACGCTTGTGGAAGTAGAAGCGATCGCCAAAGTCGGTTAGTTTTGGCTGTCGTTTTGTGGCAGGCTCTCAGATCGTCGTGTTCCTATCTGACAGCGCCCCCTTGCCTCAAGTTCGCTATGAACAAGGTTGTGTGGAATGGGGCGGCTACGCCGCCCCATTCCACACAACAGATGTATAACTCAGTTGGATCGCCTGCCCATTCTACCGATGGAGCGCGGGTAAGGCTTGGCCATTCGTCGAGGTCTTTAACCCTTGTTTCCGACTTTTGACTATCTTTGAGCTACACAGTTATGAACAGATACATCGATTCGACGGAACAACTCGTGACCGAGATCATCGTCCGCGACATTAAGCGCTCCACCGAGTTTTACCGGCGCTTGGGCTTTGTGCTGTTGCGCGATGGTGGCAGCTTTGTGGAATTGACGTGGGAAGAGCACCAACTCTTCCTCGATGAGCGGGCAGCCGAGGGCGAGCAAGCCGCACTTTCTACGCCTCAGCCGTTCCCGCCCGCCAACATCCGTGTGATGGTACCCAATGTGGACGAGTACTGGCGGCTAGCACAAGACCTTGGCATCCGGATCGTTGCGCCGATTGCGGATCGTTCGTATGGGCTACGCGATTTTACCATCGCCGATCCTGACGGTTTTGGGGTTCGCTTCGCTAGTACCAGCGAAGCACAGAAGTAGTTGTATCACGCCTGATCCGACGCGTATTTTGCCATAGGCTTACGCCTCTGTAGGTATGGTATAAGGAACGATAAATAACGTGGTGGATGGAGCGCAATGGAATTGCGCCTATAGGTGGGTGGCAGATGATGACTGCACCGCTACCTGCGATATAACCACTGCGACCATCCAGAGGCGGTGCTTTGTGAGCGATGTTGGCCGGGTAACGTTCGGGAGCAACAACCAGTTTGGCGATGTCGCTATCGATAAAGTGGCAGGCGGTGATATTATCACTGCTACCACGACGGTGGTTCAGGCGGCCGCTCCGGTTGTGCTTGAGCGCAGCGCCGATGCCTTGCGCCCGCCCTTGCCAGTGCGCGGCTTCCGCAACCGCGAGGGCGCGCTCGAGACTCTCCGAAGCGAACTACGCCCCGCGTCATGGGCGTCTGGCGTGATGGGGGCGGCGGGCAGCGGGC
>JAAUTF010000343.1 GCA_012031775.1 Candidatus Altimarinota bacterium
CGCCGGCAGCTGCGGCGACCGAGGCACCGGCGGCGCTAGCCAGTTTCGCGGAGGCACCGAGCCTGAGCGAGCGCGTGCAGAGCGGCGATCTACCGCCGCTTGAAGAACGCCTGCCGACGACGCCCAGGTGATCACACCCCTGCTTGAAGAGGGTACGTACGGCGGCACGATGCGCCAGGGTATCGTAGGCGGCAGCGCCACATGGGGTGGCATGCTCTACACAGTGCAGTGGGAAAACCTGGTGCAGTGGAAAACCGACTTCTCCGATGTCGAGCCGAGTATTGCGGAGAAGATCGACGTCAGCGCGGATGCGCGCGAGTACATCTTTACCTTCCGCGACGGCATGAAGTGGAGCGATGGCGAGCCATTCGGGGCCGACGATGTCTTGTTCTACATCAACGATGTCTTGATGAACGAGGAACTGAGCCCGGGCGGCCCAGGAACCGACTGGCTGCCCGCCTCGCAGGTGGATGGCTTCAGCGCTGAGAAAGTCGGCGAGAACGCGGTCAAGCTGACTTTCCCGAATCCGTATGGGACGCTGCCGTATGTGCTGGCTACCTGGGGTGGGCGGCAGTTTGCGCAGTACCCGCGGCACTATCTTGAGCAATTCCACAAAGACTATAACCCCAATGTCGATGAGCTGGTAGCGCAGGATAGCACGCTGCAAGATTGGACTGGCCTCTTCTTTAAGAACGGCCCAGACACCTGGGGCAATCCGATCGTTTTATGGATGTGCCGGAGTACCCCTCGCTCGGGCCGTGGATTGTGACACAGCCGCTGGGTTCGGGCACTACCATTCGTTATGAGCGCAACCCATATTACTGGAAGGTCGACACGGCGGGCAAGCAGTTGCCGTATATCGACGAAATCACGGTGACCTCGTACCAGGATGCGGAGACGCGCACGCTGGCGATGCTGAACGGCGACCTCGATTTTATCAAAGACCCGGGCGAGGCCAATCGCGAAGTCTACTTCGACGCGATGGACCAGGGCAAGCCAATCAAAGTTGTGGCGGTTCAGCCCGATGGCGGCAATACGATCTCGGTTCACTTCAACCAGACGAGCAAAAACCCGGTTTTGGCTGAAGTCTTCGCACAGAAGGATTTCCGCGTTGGTATGTCGCACGCCATCGACCGCGCAGAGATCATCGAGGTTGTGTTTAAGGGCCAGGGCGAACCGGCACAAGTCGGCCCGCTCGCTGACTCACCGCTCTATAACGAGACCTTGGTAAACCAGTTCCTGGAGTACGATGTAGCGTTGGCGAACGAGTACCTGGACAAAGTGCTGCCGGACAAAGACGCCAACGGGATGCGGCTTGGGCCAGACGGCCAGCCGTTCTCGATCATCTGGACTTGTCTGGATGCCAATTACACCGGCGGCGACGCGAAAGCCTGGTTGCAGGCGGCTGAGCTAATGACTGGCTACTTCAAGGCGGTGGGTGTGGATGTGAAGCTCGATGTGATCTCGGAGCAAGTGTTCAACGAGCGCCGCGATGCCAACGACGTCGAGATGTTCATCTTCCACGGCAACGAGGGCGGCGCAGGCCTGGGTGCAATTGTGGATCCGCGCTGGCACGTGCCGGGCGAATTCTTCGGCATCTTCGGCCTGGGCTGGAACATCGCCTTGTTCGGCAACGAAGAGAGCCAAGCGTATGGCCAGGAGCCGTCTGAGGAGATCATGAGCTACCGCGAGGCATTCGCAGCGGCGACACAACAGGCGACGCGTGAAGGCCAGGTGGAGGCGATGCAGGAAGTGATGCAGAATTCTGCTGAGCGCTTCTGGGTGATCGGTATCTCCCGGCCCGGCTTGCTCTACCAGCCGCTGAGCACTCGGCTGAACAACTACCCTGAACGCATCTACAGCCAGGGTTGGTTGCCCGCACGCATAAGCTGGCGCGCCCAGAGCAATGGTTCATCACTGAATAAAGAGCAGGGTCAGTGCGCGACTCAAAGAGTCGCGCACTGACCCTGCTGCGAGGATACGAAGATGTGGAAATACATTTTGTATCGTGCGGGCTATGCGATGGTATCGGTGTTGGTGATCTCGATGATCGCCTTTGCGGTGATCCAGTTGCCGCCGGGCGATTATATCACCGACATGGTCAACCGCACCCGGCAGACGTCGGGCGGCATCGACCCGGAAGCCGAGCAGCGCCTACGCGAGGCCTATGGGTTCGACCAGCCGATGCACATTCAATATATACGCTGGATCAGCAATATTGTATTCCGCGGTGAGTTCGGCTATTCCTTCTTCCTCAAGCGTGATGCGGGCGAGATTATTGCCGAGCGTATGCCGATGACGATGGCAATGGTGCTGGGCTCGTTTATGCTGACGTGGACGATCGCGTTGCCGCTTGGCATCTACGCGGCGGTGCGTAAGCACTCGATCTTCGACTACGGCGCGACGTTTATCGGCTTCTTCGGCCTGGCGGTGCCAAGCTTTGTGTTAGCGATTGTGCTGCTGTATTTTACATATAGCAACTTTGGTCGCGCGACCATTGGCCTGTTCTCGCCGGAGTTTGTCGATGCGCCGTGGAGCGTGGCCAAGTTCATCAACCTGATGCAGCATCTCTGGGTACCGGCCTTGCTTGTTGCGATCACCGGCATTGGCGCGCTCACGCAAACTATGCGCGCCAACCTGCTTGATGAGCTGAATAAGCCCTATGTGAATACAGCGCGCTCGAAAGGCCTGGCGGAAACCCATTTGCTCTGGAAGTACCCGGTGCGCCACGCGCTGAACCCCTTTGTCAGCACTATCGGCTGGCTGCTGCCAGCGCTGATCTCGGGCGATGTGATTATCTCGATCGTGCTCAATCTTCCCACCGCTGGCTCGCTGCTCTATGCCTCGCTCTTGCAGCAAGATCTCTATGTTGCCGCCGGCTTTATTCTGGTGCTCAGCACGCTCACTGTTATCGGCACTTTTATCTCTGATCTGTTGCTGGCCTGGCTCGATCCCAGGATCAGGCTGACATAATAGCTACGACCGACTGTTCTTGGTTACAGGTTACAGGTTATTGCGCTGTGTAATGGCAAACTTGTTTGTTACTTTGAACCGGCCTGTTTGCTTGAAATCTGTATCACCGTTACCGCGAACGCTCGGCTACACCGGGAACAACATGACAACAAGCATCGATACGAGCCTTACCCCGACCGCGCCAGCACCGGCTGAAGATGTAAGCGAAGCCAACCGTAGCGTCGAGGCGGCCTCGCAGTGGACGCTGATGTGGTGGAAGTTCCGCAAAGATAAGCTGGCCATCGTTGGCGGTATCGTGGTTATCTTGTACTATCTAGTCGCGGTCTTTCCAGAATTCTTCGCCCCGAAAGATCCGTTTGCGTTCGATGCCCAGTATACCTATGCGCCGCCGCAGCCGCTGTATTTTATTCTCGATGGGCGCTGGAACCCCTTTGTGTATGGCTTAAGATTCGAACGTGACCCGGTATCACTGAAAAAAACCTGGACAGTCGACTATGAGAGTCGTATTCCTGTGGGCTTCTTTGTTAAGGGTGAGCCGTACACCTTGCTCGGGTTCATCCCTGCCGATAGGCATCTGTTTGGGCCGGTGAACTCCGGCGATCCCTTCTATTTGATGGGGGCAGACAAAACCGGGCGCGATGTGCTGAGCCGTATTATTCATGCCTCGCGCATCTCGCTGACGGTCGGCCTTGTGGGGGTGGCGGTCTCATTGGTGCTCGGCCTGATCATCGGCGGTATCTCGGGCCTGATCGGCGGGCGAGTGGATAACGCCATCCAGCGTATGATCGAGATTATCAATTCAATTCCCAACATCCCGATCATGTTGGCATTGGCTGCACTGGTGCCGGTGGGCACGCCGGTGCTCCAGGTCTACTTTTTTATCACGCTGATCCTGGCGATGCTGAGCTGGACGGGTATGGCGCGTGTGGTGCGCGGGCGCTTCCTGGCGCTGCGCGAAGACGATTTCATCCTGGCGGCGCGGCTCGATGGCGTGCCGCAGATGCGGCTGGTGACAAAGCACATGATCCCGTCGTTTCTGAGCCATATTATCGCTTCGATCACAATTTCGATCCCCTTTATGATCCTGAGCGAGACTGGTCTGAGCTTTCTGGGTGTTGGCCTGCGCCCGCCAGTGGTGAGCTGGGGCGTGATGCTGCGCGAAGCGCAGGAGATCGCGACGGTGGTCAATTACCCCTGGCTGCTCTGGCCGGTGACGGGCGCGGTAGTGATTTTTGTGCTCTCGATGAACTTTCTGGGCAACGGTCTGCGCGATGCGGCCGATCCGTATGCGAATTGATGCTGCGCGGTGGGGAGGCAGCACGCTGCAACTCTACGGCGCGTTGATGAGCGGAAGAACCTATGGCAGCTGAAACGTTGTTGGAATTCAAGGATCTGCGCGTTCACTTCTTCACCGACGAAGGCGTGGTGAAGGCGGTGGACGGAGTGGATTTCGCCGTCAAGCGCGGTAAGACGCTATGTATTGTGGGCGAGAGCGGCTGCGGCAAAAGTGTTATGTCGTTAACCTCGCTGCGCATTGTGCAGAAGCCAGGGCGTATCGTCAGCGGGCAGATTCTCTATCACGGCCAGGATGGTAGCGTGACCGATCTGGCCCAGCTCGATGCGAAGGGCAAAGAGATCCGCGCCATCCGCGGTGCCGAGATCTCGATGATCTTTCAAGAGCCGATGACCAGCCTGAGCATGTTGCATACCATCGGCAACCAGATCGGCGAGGCGGTGCAGCTACACCAGGGCGTGAGCAAGGCCGAGGCGCGTAATCGCGCGATCGAGATGTTGCGCCGCGTGCGTATCCCGCGCCCTGAGCGGCTCGTCGACGAATACCCGTTTCGCCTGAGCGGCGGCATGCGCCAGCGCGCCATGATCGCCATGGCCCTGAGCTGCAACCCAACGCTGCTGATCGCCGACGAGCCGACTACCGCCCTCGATGTGACGACGCAGGCGCAGATCCTCGATCTGATGAAGGAATTGCAGGTCGAGTTCAACATGGGCTTGATGTTCATCACCCACGACCTTGGCGTGGTCGCTGAGATCGCCGACGAAGTGGTGGTAATGTATCTGGGGCGTGTGGTTGAGAACGCCGATGTCTACACACTGTTTAACAGCCCGCAGCATCCTTACACACAGGCGCTACTGCGCAGTATTCCGAAGATCTCGCGCGAGCGCGAACAGCTCGATCCGATCAAAGGCATGGTGCCGAGTCCGTTTCGCCGCCCGAGCGGCTGCACTTTCCACCCGCGCTGTGCCAAGGCTATGGAGCACTGTCGTAGTACGGTGCCGGAACTGATTGCGACGACCTCACAACACGCGGTGCGCTGCCTGCTCTACGAATAGGACTTTTTATGACTACAACTATCACCGTGCCACCGGCGGCAACGCAGCCACCGCTCGCGAAAGATGTCCTGCTTGAGGTCTCGCATCTTAAAAAGCACTTCCCGATTGTGCAGGGCATTTTTAACAGCGTCAAAGGCAGCGTCAAGGCTGTCGACGATCTCAGTTTTTACATTAGCAAAGGCGAGACGCTTGGCCTCGTGGGCGAGAGCGGCTGCGGCAAAACCACCGCCGGGCGCTGTATCGTGCGTGCCTACCCGGTTACCTCGGGACAGATGTTCTACCGCCAGGCGAACGGCAGCATGGTCGATCTGGCCGCTGTGCCCCAACAGGAGCTTGGCCCCTTTCGGCGCGATATTCGTATGATCTTCCAAGATCCGTACTCGTCGCTGAACCCGCGCATGAACGTCTTCCAGAACGTCAGTGAAGTCCTGCGGGTCAACAAGGTTTGCCCGTCCTCGGAGATGAAAGACCGGGTTGCGGCTCTGCTGCGGCGGGTGGGCCTGCGCCCTGAATATATGCAGCGCTACCCGCACGCCTTTAGCGGCGGCGAGCGCCAGCGCATTGTGATCGCGCGTGCGCTGGTGACTAACCCGCGCCTGGTGGTCTGCGATGAGGCCGTCTCGGCGCTCGATGTCTCGATCCGCGCGCAGATCCTGAACCTGCTGGAAGAGCTGCAGACCGATTTTGATCTGACCTTTTTGTTCATTTCGCACGATCTGAGCGTGATCCGCCATATTTGCAACCGCGTGGTGGTGATGTACGTGGGCAAAGTGGTGGAGATCGCCGATGCGCTCGACCTCTACACCGATCCGCAGCACCCCTACACCGAAGCGCTGCTCTCGTCGGTGCCGCTGGCGCAGCCAATAGGCCGTGAGAACCGCAAGCGCATCCACTTGCTGGGTGAGATCGCCGACCCCTCGAATCCACCATCGGGCTGCTACTTCCATCCGCGCTGCCGCTTCGCCCAACAGATCTGCCGCGAGCGCACGCCGGAGCTGCGCAAGGTGAAAGGCAATCACGCCGTGGCGTGCCACTTCGCTGAGGAGTTGAGCCTGAGCGGGGTTATCGCGTGAGGCGGCGGGGCGCAGCTAACTGCGCCCCGCCGCCCTGGCTCATATGCATTTCGCCTGAGATACGAGCAGGCGCTGGGTGCGGCACGGGCGGTTGCCTACTTCACCAGGGTGGGTGATGGCGCCGTG